>NZ_LZMN01000037.1:0-35409 GCF_001665955.1 Corynebacterium sp. EPI-003-04-2554_SCH2473622
GAGTACGAGGAGCTGCACGCACCAAACGTAGTTGGTGGTGTGCGCTTGCCAGACGGTAAGGGTAAGACCATCCGCCTTCTTCTGGCGCTTAGACTTCTTACCACGACGTGGAGGACCACCTGGGCGACCGAATGCACCAGCGGTGCCGCCACGGCGACCACCACGACCACCGCGGAATCCACTTGGTGGACCACCACGACCCGGGCCACCACCTGGCGCGGCTTTTCCGCGTCCACGCCCGCCACCAGATTGCTTGTTCGGCATCGCCGCCGGACTTGGAGTTGCCGGCATCATAGCTGGGGTCGGACGACGTCCACCACCGCTACGTTCATTCGAAGAGCCGGAACGATTATCACGTGGCTTGGAACCGCCATCACGAGCGGGTTTGCCCTGCCCTTGTCCCGGCTTCGGGCCCTTCGACCCTCCAGGACGTGGCCCTGGTTTCGCACGGTCATCGCCAGCACCCGACGAGAATGGGTTGTTCGCCATCTTCGGCCGGCCACCTGGCTTCGGCATTGGCCGTGGCATCGAGTTTCCTGGGCTCGGCGCACCGGGTTTAGCCTGTCCCGGTTTTGGTTGACCTGGTTTAGCTTGCCCTGGTTTAGCGGCGCCTGGCTTAGGCGCATTGGCACCTGGCCGTGGTGCTGGACGCTTATCTG
Source organism: Corynebacterium sp. EPI-003-04-2554_SCH2473622 (assembly GCF_001665955.1). Lineage (NCBI taxonomy): Bacteria > Bacillati > Actinomycetota > Actinomycetes > Mycobacteriales > Corynebacteriaceae > Corynebacterium > Corynebacterium sp. EPI-003-04-2554_SCH2473622. Next base: position 660 of record NZ_LZMN01000037.1, read on the forward strand.
CACCCACGGAAGTTTGTTTCGATGAAGGTTGTGCTGCCGCCTGCTGGTTCTTCGCAAGCTTCGTAGGCCGCTGCTGCCCTGGCTTCGGTGCACGAGCAGCCTGTGCGCCAGACTTTGCTGGACGTTCTTGGCCTGGTTTTGGTGCTCCTGCGGTGCCTTGTGCAGGTTTCGGTTGCCCCGGTTTCGCAGCGCCAGGTTTCGGTGCAGCCGAAGGCGCTTTTTGGCCTGCACCAGGCTTGGCCTGGTTTTGTGGCTTCTGCGTAGCAGCTTGTGCTGCCTCGCCAGTTTCGTTAGATGCATTCTGCTCGTAGTGAGCGCGCATCTTCTTCACGACAGGCGGTTCAATTGTCGACGACGCCGTTTTGACAAATTCGCCTTTTTCTTTCAGCGTCGCTAGTAGTTCTTTACTGGTAATGCCGAGCTGTTTAGCAAGCTCATGCACTCGTAACTTTCCGGGCACTTGACTCCTCTGTTGTTTACTAGAGGCCCAAGAAACCCTTGTGACCCCTAGTGTGTGCTAGTGACTTTCATCGCTGATGCAACTTCATGGTTGAGCGCTCATCAGTGTCGGTCTTCCTTACGTTCTCTAGTCGGTGAAGCGGCGCGGGCTTCCAGGTACGTCCGTACATGACCAGCATCCAGTTTCCTGGATGTTTTGAACGCACGCGCGAAAGCGCGACGTTGCAGCGCCTTTTCGAGTGCAGATAACTCCGGCGTGATCCATGCTCCGCGGCCAGGTAGACCGCGGCCAGGGTCCGCGAGAATGCGGTGGTGATCATTGGGGTCAATCACCATACGAAGCAGGTGAGCGTCGTCAAAGCGTTTGTGAGTAGCGATGCAGGTTCGAACTGGGTTCATACCTTTGCTCATCGCATCCCTTCGCTATGTTGACACACGTACTCGCCTGCAGTCGCTCTGCACGCAATAGCCCAGTCTAATAGAAAGCAGGCAAAAGGTGAACTTGGCGAAGTAGTTAGCTATCTGTTCCCTCAGCCAAAGCGCTTGGAAATTCCGCTCCGCGGTATTCCACACCGTCACTGCTGACTACAGCTGCCGGAGTGCTGCCTACCTTTTCTTCGGGCAATCCTCCAACAAGTTCCTCGGCCTCTTGGGAATCCGCAGCAGCCTGCTGCACCCGGGCTCGAACCTGTTCCAGTGGCTCCAATTGTTCCTTATCGGAGTGAATATCAATTTTCCAGCCGGTCAAACGCGCAGCCAGGCGCGCATTTTGCCCCTCTTTACCGATGGCTAGCGACAGTTGATAATCCGGAACTACCACACGAGCTTGCTGCTCATGTTCGTCAAGCACCTCGGATTTCACAACTTTCGACGGCGCCAACGCGTTACCTACATACACGGCTGGATCTTCGGAATAACCGATAATGTCGATCTTTTCTCCACCCAACTCGCGCATGACATTATTCACACGCTGTCCACGCGGACCAATACATGCACCTTTCGGGTTTAAACCCTTGGCATTACCACGCACCGCAATTTTTGTCCGATGCCCAGCTTCGCGAGCAATAGAAAGGATCTCCACACTTCCATCGGCGACTTCCGGAACCTCAAGTTCAAACAGGCCGCGCACCAAATCAGGGTGGGTACGCGACAAGTTCACCTGCACATTGGTGTTTTGCCGGTTCACGCCAACGACATAGGCCTTGACGCGGTCACCGTGCTTTAGTTTTTCGCCGGGTACTTGTTCCGCAGGAAGCAAGATTCCGTCCTGGGCATCGATCTCAGTTCCTAGCTCAACGACGACAATGCCGCGCTCGTTTGCTCGTGCATCCGCCTGCACTACTCCAGAAACCACACGTCCTTCGGTCTCGGAATAAGTTTCAAAAGTGCGCCCGGCTTCCGCTTCTCGCAATTTCCGGACAATTGCGTTACGAACGGCAGGAGCACCGATACGAGAGAAATTAATTGGAGTATCATCATATTCTGATTCCACTTCACCTGCAGCGTCAATCTCTTGCACGATCACCGTGGCCATACCTGTATTCGTGTCAATGTCGATGCGTGCACGGTCGGTCGGCCCGTCTACTCCTGCGGCCGCCGCCCGCGCACGATTGGCTTTACCGGCTCCGGATAGATCTTCTTCCATTCCGCGGTATTCACGGTATGCGCCAAGCAATGCTCGGGCGATAGTTTCCAGCAATTCCTCAAACGGAATGCCTTTTTCAGTTTCAATGCTGCGTAATGCGTTGAGATCAATATTCACTTGTGATCGTCCTAGTCTGTGCTGTCCATCTCGGCTGTGCTTTGGTTATTGCTGCTGATCGTTTCATCATCTGCGTTCGGGTTTATCGCGAGCCGCTCCGATATTTCTACCCCACCAAAGGGTTGTCGCGTCAGTTCCAACTCTGCATGCGGCGGCTGCGAGAACTCAATTTCTACCACCGCGTGCACCGTTGGCGCTAATTCCAGGGCGACCGGGGTACGGCGCGTTTTAGCGCTTGCCTGTCCGCCCCCTTTCTTAGCCCCAGAACCAGCTGGCCCAACACCCGATTGTTTTGTGGGCACCAGAATTACCGCAGTCTCGTCGTCGGCAAGCGCACCAATACGCCAGACCTCGGCCGTACCCTGCCCACTAAGCTGAATCGCTACCAAACGGTGCCGGTTGCGTCGCCAATGCCGCGGATGAGTCAGCGGCATATCCAACCCAGGAGTAGAAACCTCCAGAGTGTAGCCAGGGCCAAAGCTCATTTCTCCGGCTTCTTCGCGGGCATCGAGCTCCTCCCCAATTTGCTGTGAAAGTTGCTCCAACATATCTGAACCAGGCCGCTGATCTCCATCAAGGTAGACCCCAACCTGTGATTTTTTACCCGCGCGGGTAATTTTAATGTGCTCAATATCTAGTTGCTGCGCATGAGCAATCGGGCTAAGAACATCTTCTAATTGTCGCGTCGACGGGAATGCCATGCCCACTAGCCTAACCGTCAGCGGTAACCTATTTGCTGTGAACCCCAACAACCATCTCCGTAGCACCGGCATCGCAGCTTCGATTATCGCTGTGGGCCTAGCCCTGAGCGGTTGTAACTTCTCGCTCAATTCCATCGCAGAGAATTTTGGCCCCGAACCTGACTCTGCACTGGTCAAAATGGCATTCAGCGCCGAAGATGAAGCTGCGAACTTTGCCGAATCCCACCCGGGACTATCGGAATTACGCGCCGGGCAGGCTGGTGCGATATTCGAAGAAATTGCACGTATCTGTGGCCATTATCCCGATGGTACCTCCCCAACCACCTGCGAAATAGATCGTGCGCAACGCAGCAACTACGACGGAGAGCATGCCGTAGCAACCACCCCTGAACAGGCTTTGGACCAGTTTTTAGCAGCACTTGCCGACGCCCCGCAGCAGTCATATCCTCTGCTGATTGAACAAGCTGTCGCGCTCGCCGAAACCATGGGCGACCACGAGGCTACGGTGGAGTTGACCGCAGAAAAGCTGCCACTAGAACCGCCCTCTACTCCTGCCAACTGGGATGCGCTAGTGGATTGGGAATATCGTCTCGGTTATGGCTTGGAAATGGCGCGCGCCTTTAGCTCAGGTGAAGATGCACAACGCATCGACGAGGCTGCAGCGCAATCAGATGCTCGCTTAGCGCTTTTGCGCCAGCATGGCATTGCCAGACCTGAACGTGCTCTGGCCTACAACACCGGAAATTTTCCTGAGGGGCTCAACGATACAAACACTCAGCAGTTCGTCACTCATGCACTGGAAGAGACCTCTCAACGCTGGAAACAGCAGGCTGTCGAGGCCACTGATGCTTCATGGCAGAAACTCGCCGTACTTTTTGCCGCCGAAACTAAAAGCAATCATGGTTAGACTGGCGGCATGAGTACCCATGATTTTCTGCAATTAGATGTATTTAACACTAGCGCTTTCACCGGAAACCCCTTGGCTGTAGTCAACAACGCCGATGAGCTTAGCGCCGAACAAATGCAAGACATAGCCAGGTGGACAGGGCTTTCTGAGACCGCTTTTTTATGCGCCGCCGACGATGACGCACACGCAGATTACCAGGTACGCATTTTCACGCCTGACCGGGAGCTACCATTCGCTGGACATCCAACGCTCGGCGCAGCATTTGCTTGGCGAGAGTTTGGCGGCAGCGACAAAACCGAAATCTCGCAGCAATGCCAAGCCGGCACCGTTTGCGTGCGCGAAGAGGCTGGCAAGTGGTACTTCGCTGCCCCCGAATTGCGGCGCACCGGGCCACTTGATGACAACACTATTGGAACCATCGTGCGCGCCCTGGGAATCTCCCATTACGACATTATCGACCACTCCTGGGGCGACAACGGACCAGGCTGGGCGTTGATCCAGCTGAAGAACGCCGACGCGGTACGCCGCATCAAGGCCCGCACCCACGGTGACGTGAACATGGCAATTTTTGGTTTCGAAGAATCCGTCACCCACCAACACGCGCAACCGATCGTTGGCGCAATAGATGAAGAATTCGTTGCTGATGCCGGCGATGCCTCGGAAGGCGACGCAATTCTCGAGGTGCGCGCGGTGCACGGCTCGCACGAAGACCCTGTAACAGGATCTGCCAATGCAGCCATCGCGCAGTTTCTGCACGCAAAAAACGCTGTTCCGAAGCGCTACCGCGCGAAGCAGGGTTCACGCATCGGATTCAACGGTGAGATTGATATCAACATTGATTCCGAAATCTGGGTTGGCGGAAAAGTTGCCCCGATCATCCGCGGCACTATCAACGTTTAGCTGCTATAGCTGGGAAGGTTGGCGTCGCTGGGAAAGTCGGCGTTATTAAACGCCGCTCCCAGTGAAGCTTTTAAACCATTGGCTGAACTTGACGGTCATGCCCGAGCAGCTCAATGATCTTGGCGACGATTTCTTCCTCAGTCACTTGCAAGGTTTCGCCGCCGCGAATACGCAATTCGACTTTTCCTTCGGCATATGCGCGCCCGACGACGGCGATTAACGGCATTCCTAACAACTCGGCATCTTTAAAGCGCACACCAGGGCTGACTTTCGGGCGATCATCGTAAAGAACATCCATTCCGTGGTCAGACAGGCTGGTGACCAACCGATCGCCGGCCTGCTGCGCCTCCTCGCCCTTTGCAGCCACCGTCACATGTACCTGGTACGGCGCTGCAGCGGCAGGCCAGATCAAGCCTTTATCATCGTGGTTTTGCTCCGCCAGCACTGCCAACATGCGGGAAACACCAATTCCGTATGAGCCCATGGTGGGCACCACTTGCTTGCCATTTTCATCGAGGATAGTGGCTTTAAACGCTTCGGTGTATTTGCGACCAAGCTGGAAAATATGTCCTAGCTCAATGCCTCGCTGAATACTAAGTACTTCGCCATTCGGTGCAATGTCTCCATCCTTAACTTCCGCGGCTTCGATAGTTTCCGAGACTTCAAAATCACGTCCAGCCACCAAGCCCACCACATGGTGGTCTTTCTTATCAGCCCCGGCAATCCAGCTAGTACCACGCACCACGCGCGGATCCGCCAATATGCGGATTCCCGCGCTTGCTAACCCGCGTGGGCCAAGGTAGCCGCGGACCAAGCCGTGTGCAGCAAAGTCTTTAGCATCTGCCAGCTCTGCCGTTGCCGGTTCCAGAGTGGCCTCCAAGCGCTTCATATCCACCCCACGATCACCCGGAATTAACAGGCCAACCAACTCGGACTCTGGTTCTCCCGGCGTGCCATCAGTGTCACCAGCATCAGAAACATGAGAAGCGTCAGTAGCCACGGGCGCTGGCTGCTGAATTTTCACCAACACCGTCTTCAACGTATCAGCAGCAGTGACCTCGTGCTCGGCAATGCGGATTCCTTGCTTATTCGCCCACTCCACCAAAGCATCGATGGTCTCAGCATCCGGAGTCTCATGTTCTTCCGCAGCTGGACGGGCCAGAGGATCAGATTCTGCGCCAGGTTGGGTGGTTACGGCCTCTACGTTTGCCGTGTAATCGCCCGCACTGACAAACGTATCCTCACCGCTCGGGGAAATTGCCAAGAACTCTTCTGAAGCCGAACCCCCCATGGCTCCGGAAGTAGCTTGGCAAATGGCATAGTCGATGCCCACCCGATCGAAAATACGCTGATACGCGTCGCGATGGCGCTGATAGGCAGCGTCGAGCCCCTCATCGGTGAGGTCAAAGGAATAAGAATCCTTCATGAGAAATTCCCGGCCCCGCAAAATTCCCGCACGCGGGCGTTCCTCATCCCGATATTTGGTCTGGATTTGGTACAGAGTTACCGGAAAATCCTTGTAGGAGCCGAACATGTCTTTAACTGCGGTGGCAAACATCTCTTCGTGGGTAGGGCCCAGAAGCAAGTCGGCATTCTTACGGTCCTGTAGGCGGAATAAGTTGTCGCCATATTCCCGCCAACGGTTGGTAGCATCATAAGGCTCACGCGGTAGCAATGCAGGAAACAGCAATTCTTGGCCACCGATCGCGTCCATTTCTTCCCGCACGATACTTTCCAACCTGCGTAGTGCTTTTAATCCCAACGGTAGCCAGGTGTAGATTCCTGGAGCGACTCGTCGAATATAGCCGGCACGCACAAGCAGCTTGTGGGAAACAAACTCGGCATCTGCAGGGTCTTCACGCAAAGTGCGTAAAAACAGTGTGGACATACGTGTGATCATGGCCCTTAGCTTACATTCTGTTACTACTGCCTAGTATGGGGGCATGCTGATAGTTCTTCCTCCTTCTGAAACCAAAGCGTTTGGCGGCGATGGCGCCCCACTGAACTGGGACACTTTGCCCAACTTATCGTTCCCGAGCTTGCACGAGGTCCGACGAGATATCGCACAAGACCTCGGCGCATTACCCATAGAAGAAGCGTTTGCGGTCCTTGGAGTCTCAGAAAAAATGCGGCCGGAACTAGAAGCCAACCAGCAGCTAGACCAAGCCACAACTATGCCAGCAATTTTGCGTTACACCGGTGTGCTTTACGACGCCTTGGATCCGGGAACTCTTCCAGATGCTGCCCTAGATTCGCTTGCAATCGGCTCTGCACTTTTTGGTGTTGTGTCCTCTAGTGATCCGATTCCTTACTACCGCCTTTCCGGCAGCAGCAAGCTACCGCGACGTAGCGGCGATGACACCCCCACGATGAAAAAGCGTTGGGGCTCGGCTATTTCCACGGCGTTAAAACAACGAGATGAGCTCATAGTGGACTTGCGCTCTGGCACCTACCAACAACTCGGCCGTGTCCCCGCGGTTACGGTAAGAGTAGAAACCCTGCGTGAAGATGGTTCGCGGAAAGTAGTTTCGCACTTTAACAAACACTACAAAGGGGAGCTAGCTAGAGTTTTAGCTCTGGCGGCAGCTGCGGGTGCACGACCGGGCTCAGCAGACGAAATAGCAGATATCGCGCGGGCCGCCGGTATGCACGTTGAAGGCCCCGTCGACAAGCAGAATTGCCACGAGCTCACGCTGGTAGTTTCCTCTACGCACTAAGGCGCTGCACAATAAATTGCGGAACAAAAACTTGTTGAGCGAATTACAACCCGCCGACCGTTTTCCCACTAGACTGAATGAACGTGACCCCTGCTACACTTTGGGAGCCTCCGCTTTGGTGGCAGCGAAGCCAAGCAGCTCGGGGCAAACCGTGTCCATATAGCACCGTGTCCATATAGCAAGGAGATTCGTTCATGACCCAAGATTTCTTCCACATCGGCGCAGAAAAACTGCGCGAATTAATGAGTCCAAAAAGCGCGGCTGATGCCCTAAGGCAAACGATTCTGGATGGATTCGACCCTGCCGATGATTTCGATAAAACCCGCGCGGTCGTCGACAAGGAAGATAATGCGAAATTCCTCCTCCTGCCAGCGATCAACCCGGATTATTTCGGGGCCAAGCTGATCACGGTCGCCCACATCAACCCATCCCGCGGCCGTGACACTGTACAAGGCACCTACGTACTGTTTTCCAACACCACCTACGGTCCGTTGTTCTCTATTGATGGTGCGGAACTGACCAACCTACGAACCCCGGCCGTAACGATGGCCGCTTTCAAAGATTTCATTGAGGCCCGGGATGAAGACCTCAAGGTCGCCATCTTCGGCTCCGGCGTGCAGGCACGAGCACATAAGGAAGCCATCGACGATAATTTTGGGCAGCGCAACCCGAGCTATACCTTCATTTCCCGTAACAATCCGGGCGACCTGGACAACTGGGTAGAGATTGGTTCCGAAGAAGCGAAAAAAGCTACCAAGGAAGCCGAGGTCGTGGTGTGCTCCACCTCTGCACACGAGGCCTACCTGGATATCGACGAAGTCCGCAGCGATGCACTGGTCGTTGCTTTAGGTGCCGGAAACCCCAACGACCGCGAGTTGACCACCAATTTCATGGAAAAAGCCCAGATCATCTTGGAAGGTGGCGATGTCACTCTGCAGTACGGCGGTGATGCCGCTCGTGCATTACAAGAAGGTGCGGACCTCTCCCACGCAGTCACCCTGCGCGACATCATCACCGGTGACAAGTCATTGCACCGCGAATCCCCGATTGTCTTTAAGACCACCGGTATGCCTTGGTTAGACTTGGCTGTTGCTGGTCGTATTGCAACCCAATTAGGAATTAAATAAACATTGCAGCATCTGCAACACGACTTCGCTGATCATTTCCCAGATCTGTGCCTCGACTGGCGGGCTGCAAAAGCCCCAGCGCCTCAGATTGTGTGCCTCAATGAGCCGCTCGCCCACGAGCTGGGGCTAGATCCAAGCTGGTTGCGCAGCCCGGAAGGAATCGGCTTTTTATGTGGGACTCATCTGCCAGAAGGCGCACAGCCGGTAGCAATGGGCTATGCAGGTCATCAGTTTGGCCAGTTCTCACCCAGATTAGGTGATGGGCGCGCCCTCCTGCTGGGAGAAGTGAGAGATGGCGCGGGCAAACTACGTGATATTCATCTTAAGGGCTCCGGACCAACGGCATTCTCTCGCGGCGGTGACGGGTGGGGCGCATTCGGGCCAATGCTGCGCGAATACTTGGTCTCGGAAGCTATGCACGCACTAGGTGTACCGACGACTCGTTCGTTGGCGGTAATTTCTACCGGCAGAGCAATTGCTCGCGAACGCGTAGTCCCGGGCGCACTGTTGGTGCGCGTTGCAAACTCACATATCCGCATAGGCAGCTTTCAATACGCGCAACTAACCGGCGGCGAAGAGCTTGTGTGCAAACTCGCAGAATACACCCGTAATCGTCACTACCCGGACGCCGCTGATGCCCGCGAAGTTTTTCACCACGCCCTCGATGCACAATTAGCCACCGTCGCACAATGGATGCGCTTAGGTTTCATCCACGGCGTGCTGAATACCGATAACACCACGTTATCCGGCGAGACTATCGATTACGGCCCCTGCGCATTCATGGATGAATTTAACGAGCATGCAGTGTTTTCTTCCATTGATCACAGTGGCCGATACCGCTACCACAATCAACCACACATCATCGGATGGAACTTTGCCCGATTAGCCGAAGCGATGTTGCCAACCTTTGCCGCTGATCCAGACGAGGCAGTGGGCTTCGCACAACAAACCATGAATACATTTCAAGAACGTTGGCGTAAGGCACACAATTCCGAGCGGTGCCGTGCAATCGGCGTGGAATACAGCGAAGATAACGCCAAGCTTGCCGACGAATTCTACGAATTAATCGGCAAAGCGAACCCAGACTTAACCTCGGCACACCGGGCTCTAGTAGACGCGGCAGTCAGGGATAGGCACACAATCGCGGCTCCCGGAGTCGACACCGCAAGATCGCCAGTTAGCGTGCTAGCTCGCCAGCTCGGTGATACGGCACCAGCTCGGGAATGGATTGCTCGCTGGCTCAATCACGCGCCTAGCCCCCATGCACTCGCACGATTACATCCGATGATTATTCCGCGCAACCATCTGGTGGAAAACGCGCTAAGCTCGGCGACCGATGGCGATCTGGAGCCCTTCCACCAGCTACTCCACGCCGTAACGCATCCATTCGGCAAGAATCATCCATCGGAATTCCTGAAGCCAGCGCCCCGAGAATTCAGCGCAACGTATCAAACCTTCTGCGGTACTTAGGCCACACAGGTTTTCAGAAGATGAAGGGCTCGCACCATTAGGTGCGAGCCCTTCATGCCATCAACCACCTCGGGCAAGACTGCCCGCTGGAGTTGCTCGAATGATTCTGCTTTCCAGCTTGTTTTCTTTGCCCTAGTCTTCCAGCTTCAGGGTCTTCTGCGTGAACTCCCACAATTCGTGGTACATCTTCTCATCCTTGAACAGCTTCGTGCCGTAGGACGGAATCATTTCATAAATCTTGTCTGCCCATTCAATCATTTTCTCGCCGAAGCAACGTTCCAACAGCTCTAGCATTGCGGCAGGCGCGATAGAAGCTCCTGGGGATGCACCAAGCAGGCCGGCGATCGATCCCTCAGTGTTGTTAATCAGAGCAGTACCAAATTCCAAGGACCCGAAACGCGGTGGAGCTGCTGGCTTAATAACCTGCACGCGCTGGCCGGCCGTAACGATCTCCCAGTCCTCGTTCTTTGCGTCTGGGACGTAATTTCGCAAGTTTTCCATCCGCTTATCAAAGTCCTGCATCACCTCCGTGATCAGGTACTTAGTCAAGTTAAATTCTTGAACCGAAACTCCCAGGTAAGAAGGGATATTATCTGGGCGGATTGACTTGAACAGATCCAGATAAGAGCCCTTCTTTAGGAACTTCGGCGACCAACCACCATACGGACCAAACATCAGGCCCTTCTTGCCGTCGATCACGCGGGTGTCCAAGTGCGGAACCGACATTGGCGGGGCATTTTTGGTCATGGCTTGCCCATAGACCTTGGCGTAGTGATTTTCGATCAGCTCTGGGTTCGTCGAGCGTAGCCACAGACCAGAGACCGGGAAGCCCGCGTAGCCATGTACCTCAGACAAACCTGCTTTACGCAACAGGTCGAGTGCGTAACCACCAGCACCCACGAACACGAAGTTGGCTTTCACTACACTGGTATCGCCAGTGTGTAGATTTTTGACGGTTACTTTCCACTTGTTTCCGTCCTTATGGAGTTTTTTAACCTCGTGCCCATAGCGCATTTCGGTGCCAGCGGCCTTCGCTGCGGTAAAGAACTGCTTGGTCAAGGCACCAAAGTTGATGTCAGTGCCTTTGTCCGTCCAAGAGATCGCAACTTTTTCGTTGTCATTCCGGCCGCTCGCCATCACAGGCAGCTTCTCCGCAAATTCATCGCGGTCGTCGGTGAACTTCATGTCTGGGAACATGTGGTTACCGCGCAGTGCTGCAAACCGGCGCTCGATATAGCCAACCTGGTCGGTTCCCTTACCAAAAGACACGTGTGGAACTTTGTTAATAAATTCCTTGGGATCCGACAAGATTCCGTTATTAAGCTGGTGCGCCCAGAATTGACGAGAAATCTGAAATTTCTCGTTCACCCCCACGGCCTTAGACAGGTCAATGGTGCCGTTCTTTTCTGGGGTGTAGTTCAGTTCGCAAAGTGCGGAGTGACCAGTGCCCGCGTTATTCCACGGCGACGAGGATTCCATGGCCGGAGCATCCAGACGCTCAATAACCATTTGTGACCAACTAGGTTCCAGTTCACGGAGCATGGCACCGAGCGTGGCGCTCATGATTCCTCCGCCGACAAGAACAATGTCTACATCATCGGTGGGTTTCGGGTTTGGGTTTTTGGACACCTGACTACCTCTTCGTATTCGATTGCACCACTTCCGCCACGCGCAAACGGCTACGCCCGAAAAGTTGAGCGCTTCGCGATACGCACAGCGAAAATTTACTCGCCTTTTACCATACGCCCCGTGTGAGCTAATACGCGAATAACTGTGGCATGTTTATCCCCTACATTATTTTCTGCAGCACAAAACAGATTTCCTTGCGCAACAAACACTGACCGCTCCACGCCTGTACCTAACACGAAAGCAAATCTTGCACCTAGACTGTTGCCATGCATAACTCTTGGGAGACCGACAGCCTGCTCGGAGCCCCGTTCGAGCAGTTGACTTTTAATTTCGGAATCGAGCCAACAGAAAACACCACGGCTTATGCGACACTCGTGCGTTACCCAGGGCCCCATCACCCCGCCGCGCACGAGCGGGATAACGCTGTGCCTGCTTCTGAACCCCTTGCCGACGATTGGGCGAGCCGGCCGGCAATCTTATGGATTCATGGGCTCACTGATTACTTTTTTCACCAGCACGTGGCACACTACTTCCACGAGCACGGATTCGCCTTCTACGCGCTTGATTTACGCAAATGCGGTCGCTCTCTGCGCGCAGACCAAACACCACACCACTGCCTGGATGTCGCAGAGTATTACGAAGAGCTTGATGCAGCAGCCGAACTTATCGCACAAGCACACAACCAAGCGCCGAACAAACGAATCATCCCATTAGCCCACTCGACCGGCGGATTAATCGCGCCACTCTGGCTTGACTACCTACGTCGGGAAAAACCACAGCTGCATGCACATTGTGCTGCCTTGGTTCTGAATAGCCCCTGGATGGAGCTACCAGTCGCTGATATTTTGGCAAAAATCGCGCGCCCAGTGCTGGCAGGCGTCGGCAAGGTGTTTCCTGGTCTCCCGTTTCCAGGTGGTGTCATGGACTTGTATGGTCGCTCACTGCACAAAAACTACGACGGCGAATGGGACATTGATTTAAGATTTAAGCCATTGCACAGCTTCGAAAAGCATATGGGCTGGATCCGCGCAATCATCAAAGCACAAGGCCGCATCCACCGCGATGAAATAAATACCGGAGTTCCGGTGTTGACATTGTCGTCAGCACAATCAGCGGTAGGAACTTCCACCATGGATAAAGCTCACCAGGCCGATATCATCTTGGCCGTTGAACACATGTGGACATGGACGCCACACTTGGCGCCAGACGTCACGCTTGCCCCTATACAAGGAGCAATGCACGATGTATTTCTTTCCCGCCTGTCTGTGCGTGAACAAGCATTCGAGACTACCCTGAAGTGGCTACACCGAAACGGAGCAATCGCAAACTAATGAGCATAGAATCTTCAATGACATCATCCGCAACGAATAATTCTGCACAGCCTAAGCACTCCAAGCATTATGACCTGGTGATCATCGGTACCGGCTCGGCAAATTCAATTCCAGACGAGAATTTTGCACATAAATCAATCGCGATTATCGAAAAGGGTCGATTCGGCGGAACCTGTCTAAACGTCGGATGTATTCCAACGAAAATGTATGTCTATGCTGCGGATATCGCATTAGCAGCACGCACATCACAAGACCTGGGCATCCACGGTGAAATCACCAAAGTTGATTGGAATTCCATCGTGGAACGCGTATTCGCCAACCGGATTGACCTCATCGCGCAGGGTGGCGAAGAATATCGCCGTGGCGACGAATGCCCAAATATTGACGTTTACGCCGGCCATGCAGCTTTTAACGGACCAAAATCGATTACCGTGACAGGTGCCGGTGCTGATGGTTCTGATTGCATCGTTACCGGCGATGAAATCGTGATTGCTACTGGCTCCCGTCCAATGATTCCAAGGCCAATCGCCGAATCTGGTGCACAGTTCTATACCAACGAAGACATCATGCGTTTGGACAAGCAACCAGAATCGATGATTATTGTTGGTGCCGGATTTATCGCTATGGAATTCGCACATGTCTTCCACGGTCTGGGCACGAACGTCACTGTTGCAGTTCGCGGCCAAGAGTTACTGAAACACTTGGATCACGACATCAAGTCCCGCTTCAACAAGGCGATGACTGATGCCATCGATGTTCGCTTTGGCTTGAACATCACGGATGTGGAAAATACCGATCATGGTGTCCGCGTAACCTACGACGACGGAAGCACCCAGGAAGCAGATGTCCTGTTGGTCGCCACAGGACGCGTGCCTAACGGCGATCAAATGCATCTGGATACCGCGGGCATCGAAATGCGCGAGGACGGACGTGTGAAGGTCGACGACTACGGCCGCACGACTGCAGATGGAGTCTGGGCACTCGGCGATGTATCCTCGCCGTACATGCTGAAGCACGTCGCTAATGCAGAGACCCGAGCCCTCAAGCACAATCTGCTGCACCCAGAAGATCTGCGCCCGATGCCGCACGACCACGTACCATCAGCAATTTTCACGCATCCGCAGATCGCCACCGTCGGCATGACCGAGGACGAAGCCAAAGAGGCTGGTTTCGATATCACCGTGAAGGTACAAAACTACGGTGACGTCGCTTATGGCTGGGCCATGAATGATTCACAAGGCATATGCAAACTGATTGCTGATCGCAAAACCGGGCGACTACTCGGAGCGCACTACTTCGGTGCGCAAGCCTCCACCCTGATCCAACAAATGGTACAGGTGATGGTCTTTGACCAAGACGTGCGTGATGTAGCAACCAAGCAGTACTGGATTCACCCAGCGCTGCCAGAACTCACGGAAAACGCGCTCCTCGGCCTAGAATTCTAGGCTGGAATTTTCAATATATTCCTGAGCAAAATCAAGGCGCTGCCGACGTTGCAAGCACAGTCGGCAGCGCCTTTAGCTGATTCTTTAAAAGGCCGGTTTTAAATGGTCGGCTTTGTCAGAATCTCGTTACCGTCGTCAGTGATGACGATTGTGTGCTCAAATTGAGCTGTGAATTTGCCGTCAGAGTTTTGGATAGTCCAATCATCATCCCAAACGTCATAATCTAGCGATCCCAGATTGATCATTGGCTCAATAGTCAACGTCATGCCCGGCTCTAGGACATCCCGGTAGTGGTCAGAATCGTAGTGTAAGACGACCAGACCATTGTGGAAAGTCGGCCCAACGCCGTGACCCGTGAAATCACGCACCACGTTGTAGCCGAAACGGTTAGCATAGGATTCAATCACACGTCCAATGACATTGACTTCCCTGCCTGGCTTCGCCACCTTAATCGCGCGCATCATGGCTTCTTCCGTGCGTTCTACGAGCAACCGGTGTTCTTCTGATACCTCACCAGCCAAAAACGTACGATTGGTATCGCCATGGACACCGTTTTTGTATGCGGTGACGTCGATATTGACGATGTCACCTTCCTGAATCACGGTGGTATCCGGGATCCCGTGGCAGACGATCTCATTGAGTGAAGTACAGCAGGATTTCGGGTAACTCATATAGCCAAGGGTCGACGGATAAGCGCCATGGTCACACATGTATTCATGAGCAATGCGGTCAAGTTCATCGGTGGTCACACCCGGGGCTACGGCACGGCCTGCTTCTTCGAGTGCGTTCGCCGCAATCTCGCAAGATTCGCGCATAGCCTCAATGGTTTCTGGTTTTTGAATGAACGGCTCACCAATATTTTCTTGGACGGTGTCCTTCCATACGTATTCTGGGCGCTCGATGTTATCCGGAACAGTACGGAGAGGAGTTGGCTTGCCTGGGGAGAGCTTTCCACGTTGAGTCATGACTCCCCATGGTAGTAGCTAGGTAGCTTTCTTGGTGAACCAGGCACCAGCAGCAACGCCACTATTCCGAGTGACAAGACACGACCCAGTCCAACGCTGCACATCCTTCTATCCAAGGCCGGGGCGTTATTTGCTGTCTCAGACAGCCTAGGGTCGGTTGTTGCTGCCAGTCTGTCTATAGATTCACTGCCTGACATGAATTAAGCAAAACGCAGATCACAGACCGCTGTGCTTTACCTCGCTTCATTATTCTTCAAGCGGACCCGGTTCCGCGTAAGCACCCGCCCCTGCCCGGAGTTCATCAAGACGTTGGAAGAAACGGTCAGAGACATTGACCGCCGTTGTCGAACCTCCCCCGTCAACGATCAGCGTCGCGAAGGCAATGTCGTCGTCCCGGAACCCAGTAAACCAAGCATGCGAACCCCCGGAATATTCCGCTTCACCAGTCTTTCCGTGAATCGTGCCACCGGCTTGCATACCCGCAGCAGTTCCCGAAACAACGACTTCCCGCATCATCGAGCGCAAACCATCAATGGCTGCCGGGGAAGGACCAGGAAGTTCTTCACTCGGCTTAGTTTCGTGCCCTTCGATCAGCGTCGGCACAGGACGATACCCCGCAGCCACCGTCGACGACACCAAAGCAAAGCCGAATGGGCTAGCTAGATCCAGGCCCTGGCCATAACCGGCTTCCGTACGTTCAAACGCAGTTTCTCCTTCCGGGATTTCCCCAGTGATGGTCAGCAATCCCGGAATATCGTAATCAATTCCCAGGCCAAATTTCTTGCCAGTCTGTTCCAATTCACCCGGCGCAAGGTTCGTCGACATCTCAGCAAAGGTCGTGTTACACGATGCCGCGAATGCGCGCTGCAACGGGACTGTGCCTAGCGAGAATTGGTTGTAGTTGACCACGGTACGGCCCTGAATATTCATTACTCCAGGACAGCCCACGGAGTTTTGTGGGTTAAGCCCTTGATGCTCGATCCCGGCTGCCGCGGTAATAATCTTGAACACAGAACCAGGCGGGTAATGCCCATTAAGCGCAATATCGCCGTCTTTATCCGCTGCTGGCGTTTGAGCGACTGCAAGAATTTCACCAGTCGATGGCCTCATGGCAACCAACATTGTCTGTTTGTCCTGCCGCAGAGCAACGGCATCTTGTGCAGCCCGCTGGACGTTGTAATCGATCGCGATTTTTAGTGCCGGTGCCGGATCTGCTTCATGCACGCTCACGTCGGAAAGCGCAGCACCGTGGGGATTAACCACACTAACTTTCCAACCGTTCGCACCTTCCAGGTCATCGCCGACGATGCGAGTCACGCGCGACATAATGTCCGGAGCAAAGTCTTTTTCCAGAGGAACCATCGCGGGTTCTTCGTTCAATCGAACTCCGGGAATATCAGAAAGATCGTCGACAATCGTTGGGCCTGCATCAGCAGAATACACCCCCACCGAATAGATCCCGTCGATGCTTTCTAATGATGACGCTAGTTCTCCGGCATCTAAGGGCGATATCGTCGTATCACGCCCACTAGCAGCATTGACTGCGCTAGCGATGCGCGCTGCAGCCGCACGCGGATCTTCCAGCTGCGCAGCATCAACCAACAACCGGTGCGATACTCCCGGCGATAGGAGCTCCACCCCGTCTGACGAAACCACGCTGGCACGAGCTGCCTCTACTGCGCGGAGTTCCAAGTGCTGGTTAGCTCCAAGATCCGGGTGAATAATAGTGGGCTTATAACGGACCGTCCACTCATCGGAGGCCTTAGTCAGCGTCATCTCTGTTTCATAAACCAATTCGCGATCACGCGGGAGATTCCAATGCATGGAATAACGTGCAGTTGCGATGGAGTCGTTGACGTCAACGTCGGCAAGCGTTGTGGTTAAGCCTTCTGCTTGCAAGCCGGTGAAAGTTTCATCGATTGCTTGCACAGCACTCTGAGGATTATCGATTACCTCAGATAAAGCCTCCGCATCACGCTCAGCCATCGCATCCAAAAAATCTTGGGCGACTGGATCTGCAGAGGCAGGCTTCGGGGTACACGCCACCAGCGTAGAGCCGCTAATAACGGCAGAAACCAGCAGCGCAACCGTCTTTTTCATAGCGAGAAGACTAACACGCCAAAGGCATGGTTTTAGGAAGTGACGCGCACATCAGCCTTTGCGCCTTCTTGCGCTTCCAAACCTTGCTCCTCAGCGATGATGTTTGCCTGCTCAATCAGCGTTTCTACGATCTGTGATTCTGGGACGGTTTTGACGACTTGCCCCTTCACAAAAATCTGGCCTTTTCCGTTGCCGGATGCCACACCAAGGTCTGCATCGCGGGCCTCGCCAGGGCCATTAACGACGCATCCCATCACGGCCACCCGCAACGGGAATTCCAAACCATCGAGGCCTTCAGTAACTTCTTCCGCCAATTTGTAGACATTCACTTGGGCACGACCACAGGACGGGCACGAGACGATCTCCAATTTGCGCTCCTTCAGGTTCATTGCCTGCAGGATCTGTTCACCGACCTTGATCTCTTCCACCGGGTCCGCAGACAAAGAAACGCGAATTGTATCGCCAATTCCCTGTGATAGCAGAGCACCAAAGGCAACCGAGGATTTAATGGTTCCCATCATCAACGGACCAGCTTCGGTCACACCTAAATGCAAGGGGTAATCCGTTTTTGCAGCTAATTGACGGTAAGCCTCCACCATGAGCACCGGATCGGAGTGCTTCACCGAAATAGCAATGTCCCCGAAACCGTGCTCTTCAAACAGAGAAGCCTCCCAAATGGCGGATTCGACCAAGGCCTCTGGGGTGGCTTTGCCGTATTTCTCCAACAACCGCTTATCCAGTGAGCCACCATTGACGCCGATACGGATGGGAATGCCCGCATCGCCTGCCGCCTTGGCGACTTCTTTCACGCGGCCATCGAATTCTTTAATATTGCCGGGATTAACGCGCACCGCAGCACAACCAGCATCAATAGCCTGGAAAATGTATTTCGGCTGGAAGTGAATATCCGCAATGACCGGAATCGGAGACTTCTTAGCAATCGCCGGCAAAGCCTCAGCATCGACAGGCTTCGGGCACGCAACCCGTACGATATCGCAGCCCGTCGCCGTAAGCTGGGCAATCTGCTGCAGCGTAGCGTTAATATCGTGGGTTTTCGTTGTCGTCATCGACTGCACAGAAACCGGATAATCCGACCCGACTCCCACATCACCGACCATAATCTGACGTGTTTTCCGCCGCGGAGCCAGAGTTGGCGGCGGACCTTCCGGCATTCCGAGTCCAATCGGAGTTGGCATGTATTCTCCTTGCAAATTGCGAATGTGCTGGCAATATTCTAGCACTGCCTGCTGGTGCTACCCATTGCTAAAACAGTGCGATTGGATTCACGATATCCGCGATAATTACGATGACGCCCACCGTCAACAGCATCGCAGCCATGCCGTACGTCAGCGGCAGCAATTTCTCGTAGTTTGCTGGGCCGCCAGGTTCTTGTCCCCGTAGTCGGCGAAGCAGGTTGCGGACCTTTTCCCACAGCACTACCGCAATGTGACCGCCATCGAAAGGCGGTAATGGAATCATGTTAAACAGTGCGAGAAAAAAATTAAGTGTTGCCAGCATCATCCAAAACATTGGCCATAATTCACGCTCGACGAGCTCACCACCCGCACGCGAGGCGCCTACCACACTTATTGGGCTATCCTGCTCCCGTTCGGCCCCGAATATAGAAGCGGCGACTGCTGGGATCTTGCTTGGGAACGCAATGATGCCCTCAACCGTCGCTTGCAACATAAACCAGGAATATTCAAAACTAGCTGGAATTGCCCCGGCAACGCTGTAATCCCGATGCACGTCCAAAGGAGCACTTGCTAAACCTACCGATCCCACGGTTCGTGGTTGCCCCTCGGCGTCATAGCGCACCACCGAATCTAGTTCTACATCCAACTGTAGTTCACGGCCATCACGCTCGATATCCAGCGTGATGGTTTCCCCTGGCCGGGATTGCACCTCATCGCGGAACTGCATGAAGTTATCAAGCTTTTCGCCGTTAAAACCGGTGATAATATCTCCGGACTGCACCCCGGCCTGACCACCAGCTCCCTGCCCTGTGCAATTTTCTAGCTCAGCAGGCGCGTCAGACTGGGTGGGCGCTTTTTGGTCTGCAGAGCACGTAACCTCGCCAACGGTGGCGCGAACATCAGCGTGCGGATCTGGCAGCCCAGCACTAGCAGCAACTAAGAATAAGATCAGCAAACCGAGCACAATATTGACGAACGGACCGGCTGCCAAGACCACGATTCGTTGCCAAGCTGGCTTGGAATACATGGCGTGGGGTTTTTCGTCCTCGGTCATCTCATCCATCGCGGTCATGCCCGCGATATCGCAAAAACCGCCAAGAGGCAGTGCTGCCAGGCCGTACCGCGTATGTCCCTTAGTAAAAGAGAACACCGAAGGGCCAAACCCAACGTAGAAACGACGCACGCGCATCCCAAATGCCCGGGCAGAAACCATATGTCCTGCTTCATGCAAGGCAATAGTGGCCGCAATGCCCAGCGCAAACAAGAAAATGCCAAGAATAAAAGCCATCGCGAAAACTCTACCTCAACTGCACGCTAATTCAGACGGATATGTTCTAGATCTCTACTGCCGAGCCACTAGTGCAGCGCTGCAATATGCTCACGGGTGATACGTCGGGCTGCAGTTTCGAGTTCATAAACATCATCCAAACTGCTAGCAAGTGGCCCTGGTCTTCCTGCAAAAATATCCATCACCGCTCCAACGAGGTCAACGATCTGCGGAAAATGGATTTGCTCGCGCAAAAATGCCCCGGCGGCTTCTTCATTAGCCGCGTTGAATACGGCCGGCATTCCGTCGGTGGCTAGAGCAGTACGCGCCAAATTTAAAGCAGGAAACGCCTCATTATCCACGGGCAGAAAATCCCAAGACTGTGCATCCTGCCAGTTCAAAGACGGTTGCGCATGTGGCACCCGGTCGGGCCAAGCTAAAGCGAGTGCTATGGGCAGCTTCATTGAAGGCGGTGAGGCCTGTGCGAGCGTCGAGCCATCATAAAAGGTCGCTGCAGAATGCACAATCGACTGCGGGTGCACAACCACATCGATACTACTAGCAGGGAAATCGAATAAATAACTAGCCTCAATCAGTTCCAGGCCTTTATTTACCAAAGTGGCCGAATTAAGCGTATTCATCTGCCCCATCGACCAGGTTGGGTGTGCTGCCGCTTGTTGCGGAGTCACCTCCCACATACGGCTACGGTTCCAACCGCGAAAGGGCCCTCCAGAAGCTGTTAGTACCAAACGCGAGACCTCTTCACGACGACCAGAGCGCAGAGCTTGTGCCATGGCAGAATGCTCGGAATCAACGGGGACAATCTGACCCTCATTAGCTTTTTCGAGCACCCACCGACCGCCAGCTACCAATGATTCTTTATTCGCCAACGCCAACGTCGAGCCCGCTTCGAGAGCCGCAAGAGTAACCGGCAACCCTCGCGAGCCATCCATGGCATTGAGTACGACATCAGCCTGCGTGGCTGCACACAATGCAGCAGCAGCATCTGGGCCTCCCATGATGTTTGCGCCGAGCTCCTGGGAAATTTTTCTCGCGACATCGTTATCAGCGATGGCGAGGCAATCTGCGGGAATCGAAAAATCTCGTGCCTGCTGACAAAAAAGCTCTATGCGCGAGCCTCCTGCCGCAAGGCCAACTAACTGGAACTTGTTTGGGTTATCAGCGATCAATTCCAGAGCTTGCGTGCCAATCGAACCTGTCGAACCCACTACTACAACAGTGCGGGGGGATGCAGATTTCCGGGACGAAGACTGGTGGTCTAGTTGTGCGAGATTCACAGCCGTTACTTTATCGTCTAGCGACATTAATCGCTTTATGCCCGCCGATATGCGAGAATAATGGCAGCTATATTTTAGGTTCGGTAACTACCGCCACAGTGAGTTCTCCGGGTTCTCCTCGGCGGTGTGCCGTACACAGGTTTTAACTGACGTTGATGTGAAGGAGTATCCGCTGTGGCTTCCCATGAACCCGCACCGCAGGTACATAATGGTGTATCTACCCTCGATGTTCCCTCGGCTGCCTGGGGTTACAGCGCCGTTAAGCGCACCACCATCCAGGTAACTGGCTGGCTTTCCGTTCTGTGGCTCTTGGGCTTGAACTTCGGCAACCACGAAGGCCATGTCGAGACCATTTACTTATTCCTCTTCGCGATCTTGATCGCAGTCGGCCTGCTCATTCACCTGTTTGAGCCAAAGCTATCGCAAGTACGCACCATTACTGGACGAAACAAGGGTGAAAACCACAAAGAACCAGAATGGGCCTATCAACAGGCAACTTTGACCGGTGTCTATGCTGACCTGACTGATTCCCAGTTGCGCTCTATGAACATCGACCCTGCTCGTGTTGCTCAGCTGCGTGCCGGCCAGCGCAACGAAGCGATCGAAGGCTAAGCACCTTCCCGGCCTGATTTCACGGCCAGCTACAGTATGCCGGCCAGCAAATTGCCGTATCAGACTAATAGCCACCCCAGTTTCGGGGTGGCTATTAGTCTGTCTGGGGTCATAAATCGAGGGGAATCAAAACTCACACAAAAAGCTAAGCGAAGGCTCTCTAAGCGCGGGCCTCGGCCTCCATTTTCCTACCAGCTTCTTCTTCAGCAGCCAACTGACCACAAGCCGCCGCGATTTCTTGCCCCTTAGTATCACGAACAGTACACGGCACCCACTGAGAAACTCTGCGAACAAACTCGTCTTGCCTATCTTTTGGCGAGGCATCCCATTCCGATCCCGGAGTTGGATTCAGTGGAATAACGTTCACGTGCACCTTGGTGCCCAAAGCATTCCACAATTTCTCGCCAAGTAAATCCGCCCGCCAGTCCTGGTCATTCTTATCGCGGATTAAGGCATATTCAATTGATACGCGACGCGAAGTTTTCTCCACATAATACTTCGCCGCAGCAAGCACTTCTTCCACGGACCAACGATTATTTACTGGTACTAAGGTGTCACGGAATTCATCGTCTGGGGTATGCAAAGATACTGCGAGCGTAACGTTCATTTGTTCGTCGGCAAGCTTGCGAATAGCCGGAGCCAACCCCACAGTGGAAACCGTCACGTTGCGTGCAGAAATCCCAAACCCCTTGGGGCCGGGAGCAATAATTTGGGCAACAGTTTCCTTAACACGTTTATAGTTCGCCAGAGGCTCCCCCATCCCCATGAATACGATATTCGACAAACGAGAACCTTCGGCGGCCAAGGTTTTAGCCGCATGGCGGACCTGCTCTGTCATTTCTGCAACTGAAAGGTTTCGATCCAATCCGCCTTGGCCAGTTGCACAAAACGGACAGTTCATACCGCAGCCCGCTTGCGAAGATATGCAAAGCGTAGCGCGATTCGGATAACGCATCACCACCGATTCCAGCAGTGTCCCGTCGTGCAAGCGCCACAACGACTTTGATGTGTGGCCGTCATCTGTTTCCTTGGAATACAGGTGCGTCATCAGTTGTGGGAACAACGCTTCGGCAACTTTGTCACGGGCATCGGCCGGGAGATCTGTCATCGTCGATGGATCTGCTTCATAACGCTCGTAATAATGACGAGCAATCTGGTTAGCCCGGAATTTTGGTAGCCCCAACTCGGCCAACGCAGCAATGCGCTGTTCGTCACTCAAATCCGCAAAATGCTTCGGCGGAAGGCCCCGCTTCGGGGAGGAAAAATCGAGTTTTACAGGTTGTGGCATGACGACCATACTGCCTTGTTCGGCGGGCAGGAACAAATCACTATGAACTATATTGCACCAGTGCGTTGATCAATAGCCACGTTGCCATAGCAGCGGGCAACATGCCGTCAATTCGATCCATGACCCCACCATGGGCAGGAAGTATCGCGGACATGTCTTTGATGCCAAATTCGCGTTTGAATTGCGACTCCACAAGATCACCGAGAGTGGCACAGATGACCAGCCCCAGCCCTAAGACGATGCCGATTCGCCAGTCATCATGTAATAAGAAATGTACAGTTAATGCGCCCGTGGTAATGCCAAATACTACTGAGCCTGCGAAGCCCTCCCAAGACTTCTTTGGACTCACTGCAGGAGCCATCGGGTGTGCGCCAAACATTACGCCAGCAGCATAACCACCGACATCAGAAGCAACGACGCACAACATGAAAGTTGCGATCGAAGCACTCCCCGACGCCCAAGGGGTAGACAAATGCGAGAGCATAGCCGCGAACGAGGCAAACAATGGGATCCACATCAGCACGAAAACGCCGACGGACATATCCCGCAAGTAATTCTGCGGAGCAGAATGCCGACCGTTATGGAACAACCGCCCGAACATCAAAATGAGAACGGACGCGACAAAAGCCGTTACCAATCCTGTGAGCTCAAATGGCCAGGAAAGCCATACCATCGCCTGGCCCATGAATATCATTTGATAAAATGGCAGGCTATAGGAATTCTCACGCAGTCGGGACAATACTTCCCACATTGCGACGGCCACTCCGACCGAGACCACTGGGTACCAAGCAACCGGACCGATCAATAGCGCACCGATTACTAGCGCTCCCAGCAGTACACCAACCAGGATCGCGACCCTAAGATCACGACCAGCATCGTTTTTAGGGTATGGAAGATGGCCACGTAGTGACCAAGTAGATCTAGATTCTTTCATACCCCTCCTCAAGGCTATTGTTGCGGAATGCATGGCACAGCAGGCGGAAACACCGTTGTAGGTATCTTCTCGCTTCCCGCCTAGGTACCTGGGAATTACTTGCTGGTTGTAGAAAGACGTCGCACTGCGAGTAAACCGCGCTCACAGTGCGACGTAAGCAGAATTGAGGAGGTAGTTTAAACTTCCATCAATTCGGATTCCTTGTTGTTTACGACGTCGTCGATTGACTCGACGTATTTCGCAGTAACTTTTTCCATCTCTGCTTCAGCAGCCTTAACTTCGTCTTCGCCGCTGTCTCCGTCTTTTTGTAGTTTCTTAAGCTGCTCCATCGCTTTACGGCGCACATTACGGATAGCGATCTTGCCATCCTCGCCCTTGGAGCGAGCAAGCTTCACCATGTCTTTACGACGTTCTTCAGTGAGCTGTGGGATAGTGACCCGCAAGACATGACCATCATTGGTGGGGTTAACCCCCAGATCAGAATTCCGGATGGCATTTTCAATCTCACCGATCATGGACTGCTCATAAGGCTTAATCAGCAGCATACGAGGCTCCGGAACCGAAACCGTCGCCATCTGCGTAATTGGGGTAGGAGCACCGTAGTACTCCGCAACCAGACCGTTAAACATGGATGGGTTCGCCCGACCAGTACGAATAGTGGTGAGGTCTTCGCGTGTGTGCTCAACAGAAGCCGCCATACGCTCTTCTGCTTCCAGCAAAATATCGTCAATCATGAATAGATCCTGTACTTAATCGTGTATTACAGATTTGAAAAGTGTCTAGCCCAGCCAGCTAGCCACTGTTTCTAGCTTTCCTGTGAGGATACCAGGGTGCCAATTCGCTCCCCTGCGACAGCACGTGCGATGTTGCCTTCAGTCAGCAGGTTAAACACCAAAATCGGCATATCGTTGTCCATACAAAGGCTGAAAGCAGTGGCATCTGCGACCTTCAGACCTTTTTCGATGACTTCCCGTGGGCTGATTTCACTGTACAGCTCGGCATCCGGGTTATGCCGTGGATCGTCGGAATAGACGCCGTCAACCCCTTTAGCCAAAAACAGTACCTCTGCCCCAATTTCCAAAGCCCGTTGTGCGGCAGTGGTATCTGTGGAGAAATACGGCATGCCCATACCTGCGCCGAAAATGACAACCCGGCCCTTTTCTAAGTGCCTATCAGCACGCAATGGTAGGTATGGTTCGGCGATCTGGGCCATATTGATGGAAGTCTGTACACGGCAATCGACTCCCAGTTGTTTTAGGAAATCTTGCAGCGCCAACGAGTTCATCACTGTACCGAGCATGCCCATGTAATCCGACCGTGCTCGGTCCATCCCTCTCTGGGACAACTCGGCACCACGGAAGAAATTTCCCCCGCCGATAACTACCGCGATTTCTGCGCCGGTTTTGGCTACCTCTGCAATTTGGCGGGCGACATTTTCCACCACATCCGGATCAATGCCAACGGTTCCACCGCCGAACATTTCACCGCCGAGTTTCAGCATGACGCGTTTATAACGGGCTCTTTGGGCACTTTCGGTGTCAGTCACCGTTGTTCTCTCCTTGGCTGTGCAGACATTGGATTCTATGCTACCTTCTCGGTTCACTAGCCTAGCAATTGGACACTAAGGTCGGCAGTTTTTCTTTCCTAGCTTCGTTAACCACCCTTAAATTACAACAAAGCCCTCGCCAGAAAATGGCAAGGGCTTTGTGAGACACGCATTGTGCGCGATTGTTAATTCAGGTTATTACGCCTGACCAACCTCGAAGCGACGGAATCCAGTCAGCTTCACGCCTGCTTCCTCAGTTACCTGAGCGACGGTCTTCTTGCTGTCCTCTAACGATGGCTGCTCCAATAGAACGACATCCTTGTAGAAACCATTCAGACGGCCTTCTACGATCTTTGGAATTGCCTTCTCTGGCTTGCCCTCTTCGCGAGTGATCTGCTCAGCAATAGCCTTTTCCTTCTCAACAACGTCGGAAGGGACGTCCTCGCGGGTCAGATACTTTGCCTTCAACGCAGCAACCTGCATTGCAGCAGCACGTGCTACGTTTTCAGCGTTGTCAGCATCAGACTCGTAGGAAACCATGACACCAACAGATGGTGGCAAGTCACCAGAGCGCTTGTGCAGGTAGAGAGCAACCTTGTCGCTGTCTACGGTTGCAGCACGCTTCAGTTCCAGCTTCTCACCGATCTTGGCTGACTGCTCTTGGATCAGCTCACCGGCGGTGGAGCCATCAACTTCAACTGCTTGCAACTCTTCCTGGGAGTTAGCCTTAGCGGAAGCAGCAGCTTCAGCGATCTTCTGGGCGAAGTTGATGAAGTCCTGGTTCTTCGCAACGAAGTCAGTCTCACAGTTAACTTCGACCATGGTGTTTCCGGAAACTGCAATTAGGCCTTCGGAAGCGTCGCGGTCTGCACGCTTGCCGACGTCCTTGGCACCCTGGATACGCAGGGTTTCGACAGCTTTGTCGAAGTCGCCGTCGTTTTCTGCCAGAGCCTTCTTGCAGTCCATCATGCCGGAACCGGTCATGTCACGGAGCTTTTTAACGTCTGCAGCGGTGTAATTCGCCATAGTGTGGACGATCCTCCTTATGTAGGAACGATGTGGGAACGGGAAACGTTTTCTTAGTACGTCTCGTTGGCGCGATTAAGCGTTCTCGGAAGAAGCGCCTTCTGCCGATGCTGGGTCAGCAGCAGCCGCTGCTTCTGCAGCATCGCGCTGTTCCTTATCTGCGGAATCGCCGGCGGATTCCTTAGCAGCAGCGAGCTTACGCTCTTCACGTGCCTTCTTGCCTTCTTCAACTGCGTGGCCGACGATGCGGGACAGCAGCTTAGTGGCGCCGATGGCGTCATCGTTGCCTGGAATTGGGAAGTCAACATCGTCCGGATCACAGTTGGTATCCAGGATAGCGACGATCGGAATGTTGAGCTTGTGAGCCTCGGAAACTGCGATGTGCTCTTTGTTGGTGTCAACGATCCACAAGGCCGATGGTGCCTTGGTCATCTCGGAAATACCACCCAGAACGCGCTCCAGTTTTTCGCGCTCGCGGGTCAGAGTCAGAACTTCTTTCTTGGTACGACCCTTGTAGCCATCCTCAGCAGCGTCCATAGCCTGCAGTTCTTTCATACGGCCAAGACGCTTAGTGACAGTCTGGAAGTTGGTGAGCATACCGCCTAGCCAACGGTGATTCACGTATGGCATGCCGACGCGCTTTGCTTCTTCTTCAACAGCTTCCTGAGCCTGCTTCTTGGTACCAACGAAGAGGATGGTGCCGCCGTGAGCAACGGTTTCTTTCACGAATTCGTATGCTTCATCGATGAAAGTCAGGGTCTGCTGCAGATCGATGATGTAGATGCCGTTGCGATCGGTGAAGATGTGGCGACGCATCTTTGGGTTCCAGCGACGCGTCTGGTGACCGAAGTGGACACCCGCGTCGAGGAGCTCGCGCATGGTTACAACTGCCATGGTTAGCTTCCTTCTCGGTAGATAGTTTTGGTTTTCAAGGACATCGCAGGGCTTACACCCTACTTTTGTGCTGCAAGGGTTTTTATCCCTTGCCCTAGCAATGAAGGCCGCCGCTAACACTCCACGGTAAACTTTCGTGATTCACATAGAATCGAATACCACGCGGAGACCACGTCAGCGCCGGTTTTTCACCACCCTCTATATTGTTATGGAATGGTGAAAAACTTCATCGCGCGTAGTCAGTGCGCATAACACACACTGCTAGGCCGTATTTTAGGTTAATTCTTCGGATAACACCAATTTATTTGCTGAGTTATCCACAGCTCAATTGCGTTATGTCACTAAGATGTTCAAGCGCCACACTATTCACACACTTTTCATTCGCACCGCACTATTTACACTCTCTTCCTAGAGACTTGGTTTTATGAAAAGTGTGCATTATCTGGCTCTACCGACTGTTCGCCAGCACGATGAAACAACCGGGTCGATAGCTCTCCCACGCAAGTTATCCAGCATCGCGTGCGTGCTCGCACTAGTGGTCTTTACCGCAATTCCACACGCACTTGCTGGCGACCAGCTAAGCCTGGACGATAGGTCTGCCAATTCCGAGGCGTTTTCAGGCGTTTATGTTGATCCCGGCACCCGTACCGCTACCCCATCGCCAGTCTTGCGTGGTTTTGATCCACCAGAAAAAGATTGGTTGCCAGGACATCGAGGAGTGGATCTGGATGTAGCGATTGGTGCTCCGGTTGCTTCTGCAGGAACAGGTATTGTGCATTTTGCCGGAAACGTAGCCGGAACACCGACCGTATCCATCAATCACGCTGGAGGGCTACGTACGACATATCAGCCGGTCTTTCCACGAGTCAAAGCTGGCGACCACGTAACTGTCGGGGAAATCATTGGGACCTTAGCCTCCCCCACCGACGGAACCCCGGGCCTGCACTGGGGTGCTCGCACCGGCCCTAAGACATACATCAACCCGCTAGATCTATTGGGCGAAGCGATTATCCGTTTAAAACCATGGGATTGAGATAAAGCGTCAGCTTACCCGGCAATTTATTAGGCCCTTGGGTGAGCCTGCGAATGCACCTGTTTTAAACGCTCAGCAGTGACGTGTGTATAACGCTGAGTTGTTTGCAGCGAAGCATGCCCCAAAATTTCTTGTACCACACGAAGATCTGCTCCCCCTTCTAACAAATGTGTTGCTGCGGAATGCCGCAATCCATGTGGACTCAAGCCCGTAATTCCTTGCTGTAGCCCGGCGCGTTCTACTATTCGCCGTACCTGGCGTTGGTCGATTCTCTTCCCGCGGGCGCCGATAAATAGTGCGGGTTCCGCGGAATCATTCCTGGTTTTGGTTTGTATTACGACACGGCCGTCGGCGATCCAGGTTGCCAGGGCATTCGCAGCTGCTCTCCCGAATGGCACGATGCGTTGTTTATTTCCTTTGCCAGTAACTTTGATGGTTTGTTGTTGGGTGTCTAGATCATTCCGGTTGAGGGAAACGAGTTCGGCAACGCGCATTCCTGAGGCATAGAGCAATTCGAGGATTGCAGTATCACGTTGGCTTATGGGGTCACGTTTATTGGGTTTGGTTTGGTCTTGATTGTGTTGTGCTACGACGTCGGCAGCTTCGTTGACCGCAAGTACCGTGGGTAACGTTGAGGTAGCACTTGGATTATGTAGTCGTGCTGCTACGTCGGCTTCAAGATGTCCTTGGCGTTGTGCCCATGTAGAAAAAGCGCGAGTCGCAGAGGCCCGGCGCGCTATTGTTGCTCGGGATTTTCTCTCACGTACCGCCTGTGCAAGCCATGCCCGTAAGTTGGGCAGGGTGAATTCGGCGAAGGTCGGTACAAGGGTGGCCAAGTCATATAAATCGCTGCGATAGCTGCGTACGGTGGCCGGTGAGCGTCCTTGCACGTAATGCTGGTAATCAGCGAAGTCGTCTATGGCTTCGTGTAATTGGCTTCGCCGAACCCCTTGTGAACTGGATGTATGGGTGCCGGTCTCCATATCGTTTGATTATAGGCCGACTCGCTATGTCATGGTCCTGCGTTGTTATGGCGCAGCATTTTCTGCTCACGCTATTTGCTAGTCATTTTGCTGTGTTCGTGTGAACCGTCCGTTCTTTCGTGCAATGAATCCGTTTTTGTGCAAATCGAGTAGCAAATGAACAGTCAGCCCTAGTGGCATTCCGGCCTCGGTAGCTATTTGCTCTGCTTGCTTACCGGGAAAACCATGAGCCGGTGTGCAGTCGTAAATCTGAAGTTCATTGCGTGAGAGCTTTTGTATAGGATCCGGGCCGAACTGCAGCTCGTATTGGCCGGTAGCATCAATTTCGCCGATACCACCGAGTAGTTCACGCACGTCATCGGCACTCGTAACTAGCTGTGCGCGACCGTCTTTGACTAGCTGGTGACAGCCGAGCGAACCCACGGTAGTGATAGGCCCCGGTACTGCCATGGTGGTTTTACCGAAGCCTTCTGCCCAGTGCACAGTGTTCAATGCGCCAGAACGCCATGCTGCTTCCACTACGACTGTGCCTTCAGTCAAGGCCGCTACTAGGCGATTGCGAGTGAGGAATCGGTGTCGTTGTGGTGGTGTTTCTGGTGGGTATTCAGTAACCAAGGCTCCGTGGCTACCTGAGGCAATAGTGTTGAAGAGTTTTGTGTTGACGCGGGGGTAAGTTCTATCCACCCCGCAGGCAGATATAGCCATGGTTGTACCTCCTGCTGCGAGAGCCGCAGAATGTGCCACAGTATCAATACCGATCGCGCCGCCAGCGACGATAGTCCATTGCGCTGGACATAGGCCTCGCACAAGGTGTTCGGTGGCTGCTTTGCCATAAGAACTTATGGACCGCGTCCCCACGACAGCGACGGCTTGGGCGACGAGCTCCCGCAGATCGTTGCCGCGCACCCATAGGCTATGCGGTGGGGAGCTGGCCCCAGTGTGCTTGCTAGCTAAGCTGCTTCCACGTTCAGCACCCAGTTGAGCAAAACCAAAAGCCGCATTGAATGTCTCTGCCGGATACTCTTCATCATCTGGAGTCACCAGGCGCGCCCCATAGTCCGCAGCTATTTCTAGATCTTTTTCCCAGCGGCACCAATCATGTCGGGCTTCAGTCTGTCCCAATACCCCATTCAACCAGCTCGCTCGTGCGCGAATACCACGGGCAATTTCTGTGCAGTCTCTGCCGGAGCGCAGTAATTGCCACAATGCCTGGGAAGGTCCTTCGATCACCCGATTGAGATAAGCCCACGCATAGCGCTCTGCATCAATTTTGTTGCTACCTGAGGTCATAGCACGACCTCCTGGTGTACCTGAGTCATGTCACCACGGATTTCTATGGCTTGCGCGACTTCTTCCAAGCCAGGTTGCGCGCTGCCAACAAGATCACACAGCGTCCAAGCAAGTTTTAAAATCTTATCCACTGCCCGCTGGCTAATATCCCCATTTGCTAAGTGCGCCTGCACCAAAGCCATGCCCGCCGAATCAGCCGCAAATTCCCGGCGCAGCAAGGTAGTGGGCACCGTTGCATTTGTCCGTGCCGCAATACCAGCTTGTGCCCAGCGGAAATTACCGCGCTGCCGTGCTTCTGCGACAGATTCAGCAATGTCTGCCGACGTCCGTGCCCGATCACTGACTAACGTCGCTGCCTGCGAATGCGTCCGCACGGTCATATCAAGCCTATCGCGCATCGGCCCAGACAGATTATTCAAATAGCGCATGCGCTCATGCGGCCGACACCGACATTTCGTGGCATCTTCAGCAGCACAACGACAGGGATTAGCTGCTAAAACCAGCTGACAGCGCGCCGGGAAAATAATCTCGCGGCGGTTGCGCACTAACCGTACTTCGCCTTGCTCCAACGGGGTGCGCAAACTATCAACCACTGCGGCCGGCATTTCTGAAATTTCGTCGAGAAACAACACCCCATGGTGGGCCAGACTGACTGCACCAGGACGGGGATTACCGGATCCTCCTCCCAATAACCCGGCGCGAGTAATGGAGTGGTGCGGGGCTATATAGGGGGCTTTCGTGATTACAGATCGCGGGGCACTACCAGTTCCTAAGACGGAATGTACTGCGCTAACTTCCAAGGATTGCGATGTTGATAGTTCAGGCATAATTCCGGGCAGCCGTGCGGCCAGCATGGATTTACCTGAACCCGGCGGGCCTATTAGCAACATATGGTGTCCACCAGTAGCGGCGATTTCTGCAGCTCTAACGGCATCTTCCTGGCCCGCAATGTCTGCAAAATCCAGACTCGGAGGCCCGGAGGTATCTGAATGGCGGGCATAGCTGTGGGCGTCGGCAAGTTCTGTCTCACCACATATCCAGCGATAAGCTGCCGTCAACGTGGGCGCTACCAACACGTGCATGTCCTCCAGCAGCGCTGCCTCGGGCGCATTGGCTGGTGGAATGATCACAGTTTCAAAGCCGTAGCGGCGAGCCGCTAACAAGGCAGGCACAATTCCAGCGACAGCATGTACCCGCCCATCTAGACCTAGTTCGCCGAGCACCAGGACTGAACTCAAATCACGTTGTTGACGTCGTCCAGTGTGCCCCGCGGCTTCCAAAATTGCCAAAGCAGTAGGGAGATCGAAATGTGATCCTGATTTGGGCAAGCCCGCAGGCGACATAGAAACCACAATCTTGGTTTTCGGCCAGCCTAGTTGTGCATTTGCGACTGCTGTACGGATACGATCACGTGATTCATTGACGGCTGTATCGCCCAGCCCCACGACATGAATCCCTGGCAGCCCTGGCCCAATATTTGCTTCGACGGTGACAATATCGGCGTGGACACCAGACAGTGCGACAGTATGGGTTTTAGCAAGCACCACGCTCAACCCCTTCAAAGACCTCTACGGCAACGCCTTTGCTTGGGTCCGTGTCCGCGCTGACGACGATTACATCAAAACGAATCTGCCCCAGAAAAGCAGCACCGTCACAGTGCTGCTGTTCGCTGAGCCACCGGGAGGCAGCATGCCGCATACGGTGAAGTTTCTTCGTGGTCACCGCCTCAGCCCCTCCGAAGGCCCTACTGGTGCGGGTTTTAACTTCCACGAACACGATTGACCCCGGCGGCCCATCACCGGGCCGGACAATCAGGTCTATCTCTCCACCGCGATAATAAACGTTACGAGCGATAACTTCGTAACCGCGGTTTCGGTAAAAGTCTTGGGCAATAGACTCACCGCGTTGGCCTAGTTGCCGTGCATGAGTTGGCATCACAGATTCCCCCAACAAAAACTGTTAATCATCTGAAGCTTTTTCAGATATCACTAGTTTTCGTCGGTACGTCGTCTGCTACAAGAAGCAACCACCGAGCTACCGCTTAATCTGTGGACAATGGGGGTTATTCACAGCCTGGCGTAAACAGATTTGACAGAATCCAACTATTCCGAAAGTCAGGTTTGTCGGACGCCAGATTTGTCGGTAGTGCAGGCACTATTCCGGCATAATCATATCTGGTTTATCGAGTTCTTCGATGTTGACATCTTTGTAGGTAATCACTCGAACATAGCGAACGAAACGCGCCGCGCGATACATGTCCCAAACCCAAGCATCAGACATGCGCACCTCGTAATATACGTCACCACCACCAGAGGTATGCGGAATGAGTTCTACCGCATTGGCTAAATAAAAACGACGTTCAGTTTCGATCACGTAGGAAAACTGGCTGACGACGTCGCGATATTCACGATACAGAGACAGCTCGACTTCAGCTTCGTAGTTGTCCAGTTCTTCTGCGCTCATCTGCGATTACTCCTTACGCGGCCGGCTAAGGATCCGGTGTCTGCGAACAATGTGAAAACCAGTCTAACTGGCAATCGCCCCTGCACGGCTGCGGCGCACCGGGGCACAAACGCCTAGCCAGAATTATGGCTGCGTGGCTTCCCAGTACGCATGAGCAGCCGCCACATTTGCGTAACTGCGACGGTGCTCCGGGCAAGCTCCCCGCTGTTCTATCGCTTGACTATGCGCTTTGGTGCCATATCCTTTATGCCCGGCAAGCCCATAGCCGGGATAACGCTGATCTAACTCCACCATCAGACGATCACGGCTTACCTTTGCCAGCACACTTGCCGCAGAAATGCACCGGGCTGCAGCATCACCACCAATGATCGGAAGCTGTGGCACAGTCAAACCGGGAATTTTCATCGCATCGCTAAGCACGTAGCCAACGGGGTACGCCAAACCAACCACAGCGCGACGCATCCCGGAAAGGTTTGCATGCTGAATTCCCCGAGCATCAATTTGTGCCGCCGGGATATGCACAACGTTAAAATCCACCGCCTGATCGACGATGACATTATAGAGCTTCTCTCTCTTAGCAGGAGTTAATTTTTTCGAATCGGTCAACGCTGCCAATTTCGGCAATGATGCAGCAGGCAACACACACGCGGCTATGGTCACTGGCCCACAGCAGGCACCTCGGCCAGCCTCATCTACTCCCGCGATTGGCCCAAACCCACTACTTTCCAGCTGCAGTTCCATCCAGCTTGGGCTTCCATATAGCTTCGTGCCAGCCGTATCTTTGTGCGCTTTCTGCGCGTTTCGTGTTACCGCCATGGATTTACTCCAGTCCGCCGAAGCGATCCAGAGGCAGAAAAATTCCGCGGACCTTCCCAATGAAATTATCCACCGGAACCGTGCCCTGCTGCGGATCGCCCAGGTAAGCCCGCGAATCGAGGGAATTTGTACGGTTATCCCCCATCACCCAAACATGGCCCTGGGGCACAGTCACGGGGCCGAAATAGTCCCCACCACACTCTTGTGCACCACCGGGTCCGTCGACACGATGCGCAGGCGGGTCAGCAAGATATGGTTCTGCGATAATTCGTCCGTCGACAAGTTAGCCTATCGTTTTGGTGATCCACAGCCGGGCGATGTAGCAGTATTTGATGGTACTGAGTCGTGGCACTCGGGTTTTTCTTCTCCGCGCAGCAACAATCGTTTTCTGCGTGGTGTACAGAACGTAGGCTCAGCGATTGGTGTGGTCGCCCCGGATGCGAATAGCTTCGTTAAACGGGTCATCGCTATTGAGGGCCAGACCGTGCAGTGTATGCCCGGTGACCCTGGGGTGCTTGTCGACGGACGAATTATCGCAGAACCATATCTTGCTGACCCGCCTGCGCATCGTGTCGACGGACCCGGTGGTGT
>NZ_LZMN01000038.1:0-15764 GCF_001665955.1 Corynebacterium sp. EPI-003-04-2554_SCH2473622
TTTTGGGCGGAAGTATGTCTCGCTACATCCTAAGGTGGTGCGTGTGTCCTCATTGTCCCTGTTGGGGTGGTTGTGTGAGAACAGCGGAACGATGTTGTGGCACATCAGAGCCTTGAGGGGCGGAAGGATGTCGTGAGACAGAGCGGAACGATGTCATGGAATCAGACACCTCCGGGCGCACACAGAAAAACCCGGATTATCACTATAGCGTGGTGATAATCCGGGTTTTCGTCTGCCTCTCTTCAGGGGTGGTAATTTCGAATTTTCGTTTAACTGTTGCGACGATAATCCGCAATAGAAGTGCGGGTTTTAGCGCGGGTTATTTATTTATGTTCTGTTGACTATCTCGCAAGGCTACGATAATTTGCTTTATGTCAGGTTAATCTAAGGAACCTGTGATGACATTATGATAATTTGCCGGAACTCACAGTGAGAGTTCAGGAGGAGACCGATTAATGACTAAGACGACCGCGAAATTAGTGAAAACTATTGCGACTGTCTGTGCCGCCGGATTGGTAGTGGCAGGGTGCAGCAGCGCTGATGAGACAAACACTGCTGGTGAGTCCAATACGAGTGCTGACTCTGCTGCTTCTGCAGAAGGCAAATTTACCGTCACCGATAACAACGGTGAGGTAGAGCTGGACGCCATGCCAGAAAAAATTGTTGTCTTGGACTATTCCGTCCTGGACGTGATTGATTCTCTGGGCAAGGGCGATTCTGTCGTGCTCACTCCTACCAACAACAATCCACCAGCGTTTGCAGAAGAATATGCTGATACTGCAGAGGCCGGCGGAATGAGCGAGCCGGACTTGGAGGCTATTGCTTCTGCTGAGCCAGATGTCATTCTGATGGGTGCGCGTACTGCTCGCGAACCATCCCTGGTGGAAGAGTTGGGCAAGATTGCTCCTGCTTTGGACTACTCCACCGACTACACCGAGGGCAGCTTGGACCTGAACCTGGAGACCGCCCATAACTTGGCTGGTCTTTTCGGTGAGGACGTGCAGAAAGAAGCGGACGAAAAGATCGAGGCTATCCAGAAGCGTGCCGACGAACTGAAGGAGAAAGTTGAGGCTGAAGACCTGAACGCTCTGATCCTGATGACGAACGGTGGCGAGACCCACGCTTTCGCTCCGGGTTCCCGTTTCGGCGCGATTCACAATGCATTCGGCTTCAAAGAAGCTGCAGAAGTAAAGATGGATGGTCGCTACGGTGAGGTCGTCTCCTTCGAATACATTGCGGACGCTGACCCGGACTACATCTTCGTCATTGACCGTGACGCAGCCCGTGGTTCTGATGAAGCTACCGCCGAGGCAACCCTGGATAACCCACTGGTTCAGGGCACCAAGGCAGCAGAGAACGACAATATCGTCTACCTGTCGCCTGAACTGTGGTACTTGATGGGCGGTGGCATCAACAACGTTGACGCCATGATCGACGAAGTCGAAGCAGCGCTCTAGTATTTCCTGATGAAACTTTTGCACCGTTGGTGGGCTATGCCCCTGGCCATAGGCATTCTCATTGCCTTGTCAGGGGCTAGTATCATGATTGGCGCCGCTGACTTTGACTGGGAGCTACTACGCCAATCACGCTTGCCTCGCACAGCCGCAGTCCTGCTGGCTGGGTCTGCGCTAGCGATGGCTGGTTTGCTGATGCAACTGCTGACACAAAACCGCTTTGTGGAACCATCGACTGTCGGCACCACAGAATCAGCCGCGCTTGGTTTGCTGTTGATCACTATCTTTGCGCCAGCCTCGCCTATTTTTGTCAAAATGGCGGTCGCTTGTGTGGCTGCTATCGCCGGTACAGCGTTGTTCATTTTCACAATCGGTCGCCTGCGCCACCGCAAGGGCTTCATCGTGCCGTTGGTCGGCATCATGATCGGTACCGTTATCGGTGCGATCTCGACGTTTATTGCCCTGGACGTGGATCTCATTCAGTCTCTTAATGCCTGGCAATTAGGCTCTTTCGCCGGCACAATCGTCGGACGCTGGGAGCTGCTGATGTTGGTCGCGGTGATGCTGGTGATCTCTTATTTCGTCGCCGATCGGTTCACCTTGTTGGGGCTGGGTAAAAGCTACGCCATTAACGCTGGCATTAACTTCAAACGCACAGAAACCCTCGGGCTGGTTATTGTGGCGATTACCGCGGCGATCGTTGTTACGGTAATTGGTTCTTTGCCATTTTTGGGTTTGGTGGTGCCCAACATAGTCTCACTGTATTTCGGGGATAATGCGCGACGCTCCCTGCCATGGGTGATGATCCTTGGCGCCGGTTTTACTTTGGTCTGTGATCTAGCCGGACGCCTGCTGCGCTATCCATTTGAAATTCCGGTGGGTACGGTCGTCGGCGTGGTTGGCGGTGCGATCTTCTTGGTCATTCTGCTCCGGAGGCATCAGCATGCACGCTAACCACAAACGAACACTGACGTTGTCTATCCTGCTCGTTCTGGCGCTGGTGAGTTT
This sequence comes from Corynebacterium sp. EPI-003-04-2554_SCH2473622, assembly GCF_001665955.1. Classification (NCBI taxonomy): domain Bacteria; kingdom Bacillati; phylum Actinomycetota; class Actinomycetes; order Mycobacteriales; family Corynebacteriaceae; genus Corynebacterium; species Corynebacterium sp. EPI-003-04-2554_SCH2473622. Next base: position 2,463 of record NZ_LZMN01000038.1, read on the forward strand.
GGGGCTGTTCCTGGCTTGGGATTTGCCGAAAGCTTGGCAGTGGGCCCTAGAACGCCGCGCCTACATCGCTGGTGGGCTCATTGTCGTCGCTACATCCATCGGCTTGTCGACGGTGTTGTTTCAGACTATTACCGCCAACCGAATTTTAACCCCGTCACTGATGGGCTTTGATGCCCTTTATATCCTGCTGCAAACCGCGTTGGTGTATTTCTTTGGGCTCAGCGCGCTTTCGCCGTGGGAAGCACGGGGGCTATTCGCGGTGGAAGTTGGCATCATGGTTGGCTTTGCCATCCTGCTGTATGCACTGATGTTCCGCGGCGGTCGTACCAGCTTGGATCTATTGTTACTAGTGGGCATTGTCTTCGGAGTCTTTTTCCGTAGCGTGTCCTCGCTGCTGCAGCGGCTGATTGATCCGGGTTTGCATGCTGCGCTGCAAGATAGATTTTTCGCGAATTTTAGCTACGTCGACAAGAATTTGTTGTGGGTGACCACCGCGCTCACCATTGGTTGCGCGGCTGTGATGTGGCGCAAACGCCGCATTTACGACACGCTGTTGCTGGGCCGAGATATTTCGCTCAACCTGGGAATCAATTACCGACGCGAAGTCATTATCACTTTGGTGTTGATCGCGGTGCTGGTGTCTAGTTCAACGGCGCTCGTCGGCCCGGTACTGTTCTTTGGTTTGCTGGTCGCGCACTTGTCGTACCAGCTGATGCGTACTGATCGCCATGCGTGGACACTTCCTGGCGCTGTGCTGATTGGTATCACCGCGTTACTAGCCGGCCAGTTTATCTTGGGCCAAGTCTTTGCGTTTAATACTGCGCTGTCGATTATCATCGAACTCTTCGGTGGCCTGGCCTTCTTGTACTTGTTGCTCCGGAAAGGTGGAATCAACAAATGATCCGCATCGAAGACGTCACCAAACGCTACGACGAGCACACCGTCGTCGATAATATTTCCACCACGATCCCGCGTGGTAAATTCACCTCGGTAATTGGGCCGAATGGTGCGGGTAAGTCCACCTTGCTGCAGATGATCGCTCGCCTGGAACCAATTACCGAAGGTGCGGTGCTAATTGATGATCTGGATGTATCCACCACTCCAGGCCCAGAGCTGGCACGCACTATGTCGATCCTGCGGCAGGAAAACCACCTGGTGGTACGCCTGACGGTACGCGAGCTGGTGGAATTCGGGCGTTTCCCTCACACGCAAGGTCGACTGACCGCAGACGATAAAAAATACGTTGATGACGCCATTGAACAGATGGGCCTGGAGCACATGGCCGATCATGCGTTGGATGAGTTATCCGGTGGACAGCGACAACGGGCTTTCGTCGCCATGGTGTTAGCGCAGGATACTGACTATATTCTGCTGGATGAGCCGCTGAATAACTTGGATATGCGTTACGCAGTGTCCATGATGAAAATGCTGCGTAAAGCGTGCGATGAGCAGGGGAAAACCATCGTGGTGGTGATCCATGACATTAATTTCGCGGCGGCGTATTCGGATCACATTATTGCGCTGAAGCATGGTCAACTTGTGCATGCGGGATCGCCGGGTGAGATTATGAATAAAGAAGTCATGCGCTCTATTTACGACATGGATATGCAAATCGAACTGTTTAACCAGAACCCGGTGGCTATCTATTTCCGCTAAACTTGAGGCAGGTTCACGAGTAAAACCAGCTGTGAGGAGCACATATGTTATCCAAGCAAGATGCAGGCATCATTATTGATGAATTGCGCCAAGAAAAGGGCTTGAGCTGGTCAGAGCTCGCCGAGCGCGCCGAGTGCCCGAATGTCTGGCTAGTTTCTGCTGTGTTGGGTATGCACCCAGTGCCAGAAGAGGTTGCGGAGTTTTTACGCAAAGAACTCGAGCTTGACGACGAGCTGGTCAAGGCTTTGCGCAGGCAGCCAACCCGCGTTCCGGAGCGTGAAATCGCCACGGACCCGACCATTTATCGTTTCCATGAACTCATCGACGTCTACGGCCCGGCCTTGAAGGCGTTGATTCATGATGAATTCGGCGACGGAATTATGAGCGCGATCAATTGCAGCCTTGATTTCAAGCGCGTGGAACACCCTGGTGGCGACCGCGTACACATCACCATCGACGGCAAGTACCTGCCGTATGACTGGGTACAGTCGGATAAGCAGTAGGTGTTAGTTTCTGCTGCGGGCTGGAGTCTTTAGCAAGCCCGCCCGCGGTCCTGGCGCATCGGTAAAATTTTCCTAGAGGTACCCGTGCGAAAGAACTCCACAATGCACACTGACAGCACACATTCTGATAGTAACGTTCCCGGCCACCACAATTCTGCGCACCACGCGCCGTCGGCTGCCGCGATGGAGGATCGTTATGCCAGCAATGAGCGCGTGTGGTCTGGGGATCCGAATGCGGCGCTGCTGAACGCGGTTGCAGGCATGGGGCTGGATGTTGCGAGCCCGTGCACCGCGTTGGATATCGGCTGCGGCGAAGGCGCGGATGCCGTGTGGTTGGCGCAGCAGGGTTGGCAGGTCACGGCCATTGATCATGCCCCGACCGCCGTGCGCCGCGCTCAGGAATTGGCGGCCGAAAACGGCGTGCAGATCGACGCACGAGCGGTGAGCTTCCAGGATTTTGAACGAGCCATGTTTGATTTGGTCATCTGCTTTTTCGGGCAGCTTAGCGACGACGATGTGCCCAAACTGGAATCGTTGGTCGCGCCGGGTGGCTGGTTGATTTTTGTGCACCACGATATGGAATCCGAGAAGTACCTGATGCCAGCGCGCCTGAAAGAACAGCTGACGGAGCTGGAACTTGTCGACGACTACGTGTTTGAAAAGAACCTCGAACGTGGCGGCGGGGCGCACCATCACCGCGATCTGGTGTTGCGCGCGCGACGGAGCTAAAACGTGAAGCAGGATACACTGCAGAGCATGCGAGTATTTTCCCAACCTGAACGGCTCCTGTTTGCTGCTAGCTCGACGATTGCCACCGCTGCCGCGGCTACCGAGCGGCACCGGTTGTTGCGGGTGTTTAAACCGCTAATCGGGGTATCGCTGGCGGGTACCGTGGTGCGCGGCTGGAGGCGTCGGCAAGCAATGGACAATGTGCTTTTGCTGGGCGCTGTGGCGGGGTCTACCTGCGGTGATGTGATTTTGCAGAGCCCGAAGGCTTTGGGGGAGGATGCGAAAGCCTCTGGGAACAGTCTGAATTCCGCGGCTTTGGCTTTCGGTGTGGCACATGTGTGTTATCAGGTGCGTGCGTGGCGGCAGGGGGCACGTGTGCATCCGGGGGTGCTGGCTATTCATGGCGCAGGGCTGGTGGGTTTGGCCAGCCAGGCGGCCCGGCATGATCCACGTGTGCTGCCTGCGGCTGCCGGGTACGGGGGCTTGGTTGCGATGACCTCGGTGTTGGGCACGTCAGGCTTAGTGGGGGCGAAGGTTAAAAACGCTCGCTTTGCCGCTGGTTCCGTGCTGTTTTTAGTCAGTGATGCGCTGATTCTGCTGCGGCGGATGTACCTGCAACGCCGTTTCCCTCGTGCGGTCGCGGAGATTGGCGTGATGTCGACTTACACGCTTGCCCAGCGCTTGCTTGTCGACGGCCTCGATTCGAGCCAATAAATCCCGGCTGACATAAGGAAACTGTACCGGGGTTTTCAGAGCTGCTGGTAGTAAAAACCGCTGGGGGATTAGGTTCTGGGAAAGTTAATCCCGCACAAGCCTCCGCCGCAGCCTAACCCAGTGCTTTGCTGTATTCCAGGGCCTGCGGGAATAGCTGGTTGTTCTCCTTGTGCACGTGTAGGTGCAGGTCACTGCGGAATTTCGCCAGGCGTTCATTCATCATCTGGTACGACGGGCAGGCATCGTTGGGTGAGGTGAAACCGTCGGTGAGTTCTGCGATGGTGCGCATGAGCGTGCCGGCGGCGTCATGTTCGGACATAAGTGCGCGTAGTTCGTGGTCCAGGTTGGTGGCTGCGGTGCCGGTGCGTTCCATGGCGGAAATTGCGGGGAAGACGAAGCGTTCTTCGCGGCTGAGGTGCTCGGACATTTCCTCGACGACGGTGTCGAAGAATTCTTTTACTTTTGCCAGTTCCGGGTGTGCATCACCGTGCACGCGAGCGACTTTATGCACGAGCTCCTGCAATTCCGGCATTTCGAGCCAGCAGTAGGAGTGGTGGATGTCGACGATGTCGTGTGCTTGTGCAGACAGCACCCGATTGTTGGAATGCTGTGTAGCCTCATCGCTGTGCTTGTCGACGCCTGCTGCTGTGGCTGGATCGGCAGGGCTGGCGTCGGCATGAGCCTGCTGGTTGGTTGGTAACTGGGCATCCTGCAGCGTGCTGATGAGGTGCTCGACGGGGATTTCTGCATCTTGGGCTGCTTGCTGCAGGGTGCGGTGGCCGTTGCAGCAGAAATCGATGCGGAATTTTTCGAAAATCTGCGAGTAGCCATAGTCGGTATTGACGATCTCGCGCAGGGTGGTCTCGGGGCGAAATTCCAGCGTGTTCATGGTTTCAATTTTACTCTGGTGGCCCCGGGTCGTCGCTGTGATTTTATGCGGCTAGCGCCTGTGGCTACGTGGTTGCTGTCGGGTCTGACCACTGCCGTAGTTTCCGGCCGGCGTTGATAATTGTGGTTTCTCTGGGAATTCTCGAGGTGACGAGTTCTTGCATCCAGGCGGCGGCTGCTTCGTCGCTCGGACGGTCAATTTTGATTCCGAGCATCGATAGATAAAACAATCCAAGATGCAAGGCTGTGCGCTTGTTGCCGTCACCAAAGTGGTGTCCTTGTGCGATATTCACGATTAATGCGGCCGCGCGCTCAAATGGTGAGTCGTAAGCAGCTTGGCCGAAGAATATCTGCAAGGGGGCATAAATTGCGGACCGAAGGCCTTCGAGGTGGACCGAAAAACCTGAGTATTCTTGGAGGCCATCACGACTGTGAGATGCTCGCATCCCGCAACGTTTATTGAGCGCGCAAGCTACCTCCACCAGTTTTTCAGCGAGCGCTTCCTCTGCTGATTGGTCACGGCAATCGGTCATATCGATTTTCTGCTGCACAGACTAGCGGGTAGCGAGTAAATCAAACACCGGGTCCCATTCTTTTTCTAGTGCAATAGCCTGAGAGATCATGTCGTCAGTAGTTGTATCCGGGGATATCTGGTTTATTGCGGGAGCAGAGGGGCGTGAGGTCTGAGCATGTAACAGCTCGCTGAATTCGTCGCGAATATTCGCCAGACTAAGCACGTTTGTTCCTGGGTTATCTGGTGCTAACCCGGAACGAGTCGCCTGCCACGCTGCGCCATGGCTCAACTCTGACAGGTCGGTGGATTTCTGTTTACCGTAAAATTCCACGGTGCGTGCGACGACGGCAGCTTCGTATGCAGAAAGGCGCGCCGATTCCCCGCCCGGAACCTCAGCTACCGTGTAACCCTTGGCTGCTGCCTCGGTGTGGTGGCGCAGCTGTGGGGAGACAGGGCCGTGGCGCCAGCCTTCGAATTCATCGGCAAACAAGGGCTTGCCAGTCCATGCCAAATGCCAGCCTTGGGAGAAATAGCACAGCTTGTACAGCTTCATCTTGTCGACGCCAGGAAGCAGTTCGGTGATGTATTGACCTACATCGAGGATTGTCGCCATCGTCGCCTCCTTGTCTGCCGTTACTGCGGCTTCCGCGTCTTCTGGACCTTCTAGGGTTGTTTGTTTGTGCCCTTGCGTGTCGTTTCGGCGTGGGCGTTGCGAAACCATTACTAACCATTACTTAGGTACTTAGGTCAAACGCTAGCAAAGATCCAGAATGGGAGTGCTGGAATGTGCTTAATATCGAAAATTCATTCGTTTAATTCTTCGTCGTCATCTAATAATCATCACAAAACAATACGGAAAATAAGTAGCGTAGAACAGGTAAAATAAGTAGCGTAAGTTGCGGAAAATTCGACCGATAGAATACGGAAAATAAGTAGTGTTTCTTTAAAAAATCCCCACCAACTGCGGAAAAGCAGTGGCGGGGAATGGTCGTGAAATGTTTTGGGTCTGGTGGACCGAGCTCTTCGCTACCTGCTAGAAACGCTCACCGAATGTGATCTGGATTGCGTGCTGGGTGTCGAATTGGTGTGTGAATGTGCGCCTGATTCGAAGTTTGCGTCAGAGTCGGGCTCCGAGTTGGATCCAGGGTTGGAGGCGGCGTCATCCAGCGAGTCGTCATCCTGAGCATCGTCATTCAGCAGGTCGTTGACACCGCTTTCGGCAGCATCCCATACATCCATGTCTTGGATGCCGGCGCGCTTGGCGACGACCGTCGCAGCCAGGATCTGACCGGTGACGTTCAGCGCGGTACGGCCCATGTCGACGATGGGTTCGACGGCTAGCAGTAAGCCCACACCAGCCAGTGGTAGGCCTAGCGTCGACAAGGTTAGCGTCAGCATGACGGTGGCGCCGGTGGTGCCTGCGGTGGCTGCGGAACCAATAACGGAAACGAAGATGATCAGCAGGTACTGGGTGAAGTCCAGGTCAATGCCGTAGAACTGGGCAACGAAGATCGCGGCGACGGCAGGGTAGACCGAAGCGCAGCCGTCCATCTTGGTGGTTGCACCCAGCGGGATGGCGAAGGAAGCGTACTCGCGGGGAACACCTATGGCGCGTTCGCTGAAGCGTTGCGTTGCTGGCATGACGCCCATCGAGGAACGGGTGACAAAGCCCAGGGAAATAACTGGCCAGATGCGCTTGTAAAAACCAAAGACCGGGATATTGTGTGCCTTCATGACGGCCGGGTAGACCACCAGGAAGACTAAGGCCAGGCCGATGTAGACTGCGAGCACGAATTTGCCTAGTGAGCCCATTGCGTCCCAGCCGTAGGTGGCTACGGCTTTACCAATTAACGCAGCGGTGCCGATTGGTGCCAGGCGGATGATCCACCACAGCACTACCTGGATGACCTTCAAGAAGGATTCGGTAAACCGCAAAAATGGATCCGCGGCCTTACCGGCTTTCACCGCGGCGATACCAATGGCCAGGGAAATTACTAGCAGCTGCAGGGCACCGAAGCTTAGCGAAACTTCGCCGTCGCTGACCGACGCATTCAGTCCGAAGAAGTTCTGCGGCAGCAGTTGTTCGAAGAAGGCCGTCCACGAACCCATGCTGGATGGGTCTTGCGCCTGGGAAGCATCGACGCTGGTGCCGACGCCCGGCTTCAGTGCCAGAGCGACGACGATGCCGACGATAACGGAGAAAAACGCGGTGATCGCGAACCAGAGCAGCGTGGAAAACGCCAGGGACGCGGCGTTGGTGACCTTGCGTAGGTTCGCCACAGAGGTGACCACTGCAGCGAAGATCAGCGGCGGCACCATGACTTTCAGCAACTGCACATAGGCGCTGCCGACGTTGCTAAGAATGCTGGTCAGCCAGCCCGGGTTCTCCGGGTCGGTGTCCATGTTGGAGGCGACTAATCCTAAGATCACGCCGATGATCAAACCGGCGATGACTTGTGCGCCGAAGCCGGTGGCCCAGCTGGGGAGCTTGTGCTTGCTTTCTGCGTGCTCGGGCGTGCTTGTCGACGCCTGCGCGGAGGTTTTGTGTGCCATAAGTGTTCCTTATCGCGTGAGTTTGTAGGGCTAAATTTCGTTCATTATGAACAGATCGGTCTATTCTTGGTGAACCATTCTGTTCAAGAATGTTCCCTTGACTGTACTCCCCCTAGTTTTCGGGGCGCAACACGACGCGAAAATATATTCTTATGGAAACGCAGAAGCCCGCGTGACCTGCTGTGATGGTGCACACAATGGATCTGGGGTGTGGTGTGCGGGAGGGGTTTGCGGGTGGATTTGATTCTGTGATGCCAAGGCTTGCCTTGCTGGATTTTTGGACTTGTGCAGAATACATTGAGTGCATGTCTCGTTTTAGCCCCCTCAACTGGCCTGTTGTGCGCCAGATTCGCGGCGGAGACCCTTTTGGTAGGGGCGTCAACACGCAGTCGCAAAAGAGCAAAGACAAGCGTGGCCGCATTGAGGAGGCGGACCGCGTCGTGCAGTCCGTCTGCCCGTATTGCGCGGTGGGGTGCTCACAGCGCATCTACGTGAAAGACGATCGTGTTATCCAGGTGGAAGGCGACCCAGATTCGCCGATTTCCCGTGGCCGGTTGTGCCCGAAGGGTTCGGCTTCTGAGCAGCTGATTAACTCTGCATCGCGGTTAACCAAGATCAAATACCGTGCACCCTATTCCACCGAATGGCAGGAATTGGATGAAGATACCGCGATGGACATGATCGCGGATCGTTACCTGGAAGCCCGCCGTAATGGCTGGCAGGATACCGACGACGAAGGTCGCCGACTCAACCGCACCATGGGCATCGCCGGGCTGGGCGGTGCGACGCTGGATAATGAAGAAAATTACCTGATTAAAAAGCTGTTTACCGCTACTGGCGCGATCCAGGTAGAAAACCAGGCGCGCATATGACACTCTGCCACAGTTCCTAGTTTAGGAACTTCCTTTGGCCGCGGCGGTGCTACGCAACCGCTGCAGGATATGGCGAACGCTGACTGCATTGTCATCGAGGGTTCGAACATGGCGGAATGCCACCCGGTGGGTTTCCAGTGGGTAGTAGAAGCGAAAAAGCGGGGCGCTCGCATCATCCACGTCGACCCGCGCTACACGCGCACCTCGGCTTTTGCGAACCGCCACATTGGTATTCGCGGCGGCACTGACGTTGTGCTCTTGGGTGCATTGATCAAGTACATGCTGGACAATGACTTGTACTTCCACGATTACGTGGTGGCATATACCAATGCGCCGATGTTGGTCTCGGAAGGCTACCAGGATACGGAGGATCTCGACGGACTGTTTTCTGGTTTCGACCCAGAAACCGGGAAATACCTCACTGATACGTGGCAGTACGAGCAGAAAGACGACGGTTCGTCCTGGAACGTGGAACGCGATGACACCCTGCAGCATCCGCGCAGTGTGTTCCAGATTCTGAAACGCCACTTCGCGCGCTACACCCCGGAGCTGGTGGAAGAAACCTGCGGCATCTCGCAGGAAGATTTCTACTACCTGGCTAATTCGATCGCGGATAACTCTAAGACGGATCGCACTACGTGTTTCGCTTATGCGCTGGGCTTTACCCAACACACGCTGGGCGCGCAGTTCATCCGCACCGCTGCTATTTTGCAGCTGCTGATGGGTAACGTGGGCCGCCCGGGTGCGGGCATCATGGCCTTGCGTGGGCATGCCTCGATCCAGGGTTCGACGGACATCCCGACGCTGTTCCATTCACTGCCGGGCTACTTGCCGATGCCGAGCGTCGACAAGCAAAGCTGGCAGGAATACTGTGACGAGATTCGGGAGGAGTCGCAGAAGGGCTTCTGGCAGCTTGGCGAGAGCTATGCCGTCTCGCTGATGAAGTCCTACTGGGGCGATGCGGCAACGGCCGAGAATAACTGGGGCTATGACCTGATGCCGCGGATTTCCGGTGCGCACTCTACGTATCAGACGCTGGAGGCAATGCTGGAAGGTGCTGTGGAAGGCTACTTAGTCTTTGGGCAGAACCCTGCGGTGGCGCAATCCAACGGTGGTATGCAACGCCGTGGTTTGGCTGCGCTGAAGTGGCTGGTCGTGCGCGATTTTCAGGAGATTGAGACGGCGTCGTTCTGGAAGGATGCGCCAGAGATCAAAACTGGTGAGCTGAAAACCGAGGAGATCGGCACCGAGGTCTTCTTGTTCCCGGCCGCCACGCACGCGGAAAAGGCCGGTACGTTCACGCAAACCCAGCGCATGTTGCAGTGGCGGTTTAAAGCCGCGCCTTCGCCGGGTGATGCCAAGAGCGATTTGTGGTTCTTCTACCAGCTGGGCAAGAAGATCAAACAGCGCTTGGCGGATTCGACGGACCCGCGGGACCTGCCAGTGCAGAAGATGACCTGGGATTACGTGGAAACCGAGGAGGGTGAGCCGAACCCAGAGGACGTGCTCAAAGAGATCAACGGCTACTACCTGGATGGGCCGAACAAGGGCGAGTTGCTGCCGAGCTTCGTGGAGATGAAAGCCGATGGCACCACCTCTGGCGGCTGCTGGATTTATACCGGCGTGTATAAAGACGGCATCAACCATTCGCAGAAGAAGGTCCCGGGCCGCGAGCAAAACGAGGTCGCGTTGGATTGGGGCTGGGTCTGGCCGTCGAACCGCCGCATCTTGTACAACCGTGCCTCGGCGCGACCGGACGGAACCCCCTGGTCAGAGCGCAAGAAGTACGTGTGGTGGGACAAGGACGCTGGCAAGTGGGTTGGCGACGACGTGCCAGATTTCCCGGTGGACAAAGCCCCGGACTACAAGGCGCCTGCCGACGCCGTGGGCCCGGATGCGCTGGATGGCACCGATGCCTTCATCATGCAGTCCGACGGCCGCGGCTGGTTGTTCGCGCCTAGTGGTCTGTCGGATGGGCCCTTGCCGACGCACTACGAACCGCACGAATCGCCGGTGGGGAATATCCTGTATACCCAGCAGCAATCGCCGACACGTATGCCAATCAAGCGTGCAGATAACCTCTCGCGTCCGGAACCGGGCAAGCCAGGCTCCGAGGTATTCCCGTTCGTCTTTTCTACTTACCGGTTGACGGAGATGTATACCTCGGGTGCCATGACGCGTCGCTTGCCGTACCTCGCGGAGCTACAACCGGGCTTGTTCTGTGAAGTGGATAAGGACCTGGCTGCTAAGCGCGGGCTAGAAAATGGCGAGTGGGCGACGATCATCTCGCCACGTGGCGTGATCGAAGCACAGGTGCTGGTCACCGATCGCATGCAGATGCTGCAGATCAACGGCGAGGAATTTCACCAGATTGGTTTGCCGTTCCACTACGGCGAATCCGACACCACGGAAGTTGCTGGCGACGGCGCCAATGACTTGCTGGGCCTGACGCTGGAGCCGAACGTGTTCATTCAGAACTCAAAGATCGGTGCTTGCGATATCCAACCGGGCCGACGCCCCCGCGGGCAGGCGCGCCGGGATTTGCTGCTGGAATACCAGCAGCGTGCGCAGCTGACTGTGGAAAGCGGCAACGAGTTGCTCACTGGCGAAGACGGCAGTGTTTCTGATGCAGCTTCGCGGCAGCAACGTCTGGATGCCGTCGGCAAGTCTGAGTATGGGCCGGAGAATCGCGCTGACCAGCACAACCCCGATGAGAGCGAAGAAGGGAAGTAAAGGACTATGCTTCTGACCGAAAACGCCTCCTCGCATGGTTATGACGACTATCAGCGCATGGCATTTTTCACCGATACCTCGGTGTGTATTGGCTGCAAGGCCTGTGAGGTTGCCTGCAAAGAGTGGAACCGCAACCCCGTGGAAGGCTACGAGGTTACGGGTGATTCCTATGACAACACCGGCGCGCTGGGAGCGAATACCTGGCGGCACGTGGCGTTTGTGGAGCAGAACAACGACCGCATTGAGCAGTCCCGCGCAGAGGGCAAAAAACTGATTTCGTTGGGCATGCCGACGATCGGTGGCCAGGACGGGAACGCTGGCCCGACTGGCTCGAGCGCGGGCTCGGAAACCGGTAGCCCCGCTGGCGCCGCAACAGAGACCACCAACACCACCCCGCCGGATACGGATTCTTTCCGCTGGTTGATGTCCTCGGACGTATGCAAGCACTGCACCAACGCCGGCTGCCTGGACGTGTGCCCGACGGGCGCGCTGTTTCGCACGGAGTTCGGCACCGTCGTCGTGCAAGATGATGTGTGCAATGGCTGCGGCACGTGTGTAGCTGGGTGCCCGTTTGGTGTTATTGAGCGTCGTGACGACGGCGGAGTCACGCTCAAGCAAGACAAAACCGCCACCGTGGACTACCAGGATAATTCGCACGCCGGGGTGAATGTGCTGGCGAAGTTGAAGCAGCGTGGGCTGCAGGGCCCGAACAAAATTGACCACACCCCGGGTAAGTCCATGCCGATTAAAAATATTGGCGTCGCCCAGAAATGCACTATGTGCTATGACCGGCTGAAAGTCGGCGAGCAACCAGCGTGTTCGAAGACCTGCCCGACGGATTCTATTCAGTTCGGCACCTACGAGGACATGCTGGCCGCGGCGAAACAGCGCGTGCGCGTGCTGCATGAACAGGGGCTGACCGAGGCCCGTCTGTACGGCGCGAATAGTGACGATGGCGTGGGTGGCACGGGCTCGATTTTCTTGCTGTTGGATTCGCCCGAGGTCTATGGTTTGCCGCCAGACCCGCGCGTGCCGACGGCGGATTTGCCGCAGATGTATAAAACCGCCGTGAAGGCCATCGGTGGCATGGCATTGGCCGTGGCTGGTGCGTTTGTTATGGGAGGTCGGAAGTGAGCAACTTCGACGAATACCGCCCGCCGCAGGGAGCACGACCGAACCGCTACCGCAAGTTCGATGGCACAAAGCCGAAGAAGAAGCGCAAGCGGCCAGGTGCGGGTGCACAGGATGGTTCCAAAGAAGAGCGGATGGCAGAAGACTTCGAGTTTTCTTCCTACTACGGCAAGCCCGTCGTCAAGGCTCCGCCGTGGGAGTGGCCAATTGGCGTTTATTTGTTCCTCGGCGGTGTCAGTGGTGGCTCCGGCATGTTGGCTGCGGGCGCGCAGGCCACCGGCAACAAGCCCTTGCTGCGCACAACTCGCTTGACGACGCTATCTGCTGCTTCGCTCGGTTCCGTGTTTTTGATTCTGGACTTGGGCCGGCCGGAACGCGCGTTGAATATGTTCCGCGTGTTCAAGGTGACCTCGCCGATGTCTGTGGGCTCGTGGATTTTGATGAGCTTCGCCAGTGCTTCGGCGATCCCGGCGCTGGTGGAAATTGATAAGCTGGCTGGTCGTCGTGGTCTGCCGTTGCCGAAATTCGCGCGCACTGCGCTGCGGAAACTCGCCGGGCCAGCTGGTGCGGCCACGGGTGTTTTGGGCGGCCCGCTGGCTGGTTATACGGCGGTGTTGTTGTCGAATACCTCGAACCCGGTGTGGAACGACATGAAAAACCACCTGCCGTATGTGTTTGTGTCCTCGGCTTCGGCGGCGGCGTCGGGTTGTGCGATGGTCACTACGCCAGTGGATAGTGCAGGCCCAGCCCGAGCGTTAGCGATGGGGGCGGCTGTGAGTGATCTGGTGGCCACAAAGGTGCTGGAAAACGGCATGGAACCGGAACCGCGCGAGGCCTTGCACCACGGCAAGTCCGGCAAGCTCATGAAGGCTTCGGAATACCTCATCGCCGCTGGTGGTGTGGGTGCTGCGGTGTCGGCGGTGACGAAATCCCGCGCGGTCTCGGTGCTTTCGGGCCTGTCGTTGTTGGCTGGTTCTGCCTGCACGCGCTTCGGGGTGTTGGACGCCGG
>NZ_LZMN01000039.1:0-51205 GCF_001665955.1 Corynebacterium sp. EPI-003-04-2554_SCH2473622
CGTATCGGGAGCGACAAATGGGTAGTGGAGGTGATGAGTAAATTTTCAACTTCCTACATAACATAACACCGGTGTTAAGTAGTATTATGTTGCGCCGGGTGAGCTAAAGCTACTGTTCAAAGGGCTAGCATGTCGCAAAAAATGAGTGTAGTGAGCGAACATAACACCTTAACTTCCCACATAACATAACACCGGTGTTATGTTGAGTGTTATGTTCAGGTTGGGCCTGAATCCGGCTTCTTTCTCTTTCTTTTTGTTAAACCTTGGATGATTTCAGCTACAGCACTGACAGCGGTTATTGCTAGAAAAGCGGCAAAGAAGAACCAAGGAGACTCAGGGGAGGGAAGCGTGACCCACACTATAAGGATCGCAATTCCGCCAATGGCTATTCCAAGTAGTCCATTGAGTAACGCCTTATAGATAATTAGCTGCTCCTTACTTTATGTGTCTTGAGTGAACGATAGCAGCTTCCACGAGACTTCAGCGCTTATTATTTTTTGTTAAGTCTGGTCTCACTTCGAACCGCGACCACCGGCCGAACCGCACCTACCGCCGCAGTTTCCGCACCCCATGCAACACCTGCGGCAACCAGCTAGCCAGCAATAACACCGCCAACAAGCGGATGATCTGGATCGCCACCACCTCGGCACCAGCACTGCCTTCCGCAGACAACGCCAACACCGTCTCCAGCGCGCCGGGGCTAGTGGCCAAGTAGGCCTCGAAATACGAGATATCCAGCCACACCGTCAGCGGCCACGCGCTCAGCGCGCACACCGCCATCAACGCACCCAAAAACGCGAACGTTGCAGGCAACTGCTTCGAGAAAAACGCCAGCGTATCGCGCTGCAGCGAACCACCGCACACCCAACCGATGGACAAAAACGCGACAATCGCCAAATATGCCGGCGGTGCCACCTCCACGCTGTCGGGAAGCAACGCGGCCGCCAACACCGTCGCCAAGAGTGGCCCCAACGCCGTCGGGGCGGGCACATGCAACCGCCGCGCGGCGGGCTCGGCACCCAGGGCAATCACGGCGAATATCACCAGCATCCACCACGGGCTATCGTTGCTCAAGCCTTCTTCGTGTAGCTGCTCACTCATGAACAAGTGCACGATCACCGGCAGCGTCAGCGAGAGCACCAGCACACGCAAAAACTGCGTGAGCATGACGTAGCGGAAATTCGCCCCGAAATCGATCGCCAGCGTGGACACCACCGACGCCCCACCCGGCAACATCGACAGCACACCCGTCTCCGGGCTGATGTGTCGCGGTTGCGCGCGCGATAACAGCACTCCACCGATCACGCCCACGGTCACCGTAAACACGGTCACAAACAACCCGGGAAGCAAGAAATGCAGCAGGTCAGCCGCCGGAATCTGCGTCAACGGCACCGCCGCCAGCGTCATGATGATGCCGCGGCCGAAACGATAAAACACCGGGTGCACATTCAGCTGCTCGCTCGTCGATAAGCTCCAGGTGCCAGAGATCAAAATCGCGGCGATAATCCACGCCGCCGGCAGCCCCACCGCATCCAACGTCCACCCGAGCGCCACGGACGCCGGTGCGAGCAGGAACCATCGCCAGGAATGCGGTCTCATCGCCGTCCACTGTAGTCCGCCCGTCCACTACCATGTGTGCCATGACTACTCAGCAGAAAACCGCCCTGGTTACCGGCGCGTCCTCTGGTATCGGAGCCGCCACCGCGAAAGCTCTTGCCGACGACGGCTGGCGCGTGGTCATAGCCGCCCGCCGCATGGATCGGCTGGAGAAACTCGCAGAACAAATCGGTGCCACCGCGCACCAGCTGGATGTGACCAGCCAGGAAAGCGTCGACAAGCTGGCGGCTGCCGTTGGGCGCATCGACCTGTTGGTGAACAACACCGGTGGTGCGATTGGCCTGGAATCGATCGCGGAATCCTCGCTGGAAGATTGGGACCGCATGTATGAGGTCAACGTCGCGGGTACGGTGCGCGTGACCAAAGCGTTTTTGCCGTCGCTGTTGGCGGTGGACGGCAACGCCGGCCTGGTGGTGAACATTGGTTCGGTCGCTGGCTGGACCCCGTATGCCGGCGGCGCGGGCTATAACGCCGCCAAGCACGGGGTGCGCGCGTTCAACCGGGTGCTGCGCTTGGAACACCCGGGTACGCTGCGGGTGACAGAGATCGATCCTGGCCGGGTGGCTACCGAGGAGTTTTCGCTGAATCGCTTCCGCGGCGATGCTGAAAAAGCCGCCGAGGTCTATGCCGACAAGCTGAACCTGAGCGCTGAGGATATCGCCGAGGCCGTGCGCTGGGTTGCGGCGTTGCCTGCGCACATGAACATCGACACCATGCAGATCACCCCGCGCGACCAGGTGTAAGGAATACCGCCGCGGTTCGGTAACCTGGCCGCTATGACGACTGCGGATAATTACCCCTCGATCCCCATCAGTGGTGCGTCGATCAAGCTGGGCCAATTCATCAAACTGGCCAGCCTGGTCGCCACCGGTGGGGAGGCGAAAGAGCTGATCGCTGCCGGTGCGGTGACTGTCAACGGCGCGCCCGTCGACAAGCGTGGCGCCGCGCTGCACCCTGGCGATGTGGTGTGCATTGACGACGAATGCGTGCTGGTGGCTGCGGCAGATGATCTTGGCGATGATCTCGCTGATGACGATTACTTTGACGAAGCCACCGCCGATGACGATTTTGATCCCGAGAAGTGGAGGAACCTGTAATGCCCGCATTTATTGCCGAAGTTGGCATGCCTTATTGGACGGATCTGACCACCTCGAACCCGCAGGCCGCGGCCGAGTTTTATTCCGAGCTGTTGGGCTGGGAGATCAGCGGTGATGATTACCGCATCGCGCGCCTGCAGGGTTTGCCGGTTGCCGGGCTGATTCCGCAACCGGAAGGCACGAATGCGCCGGATACCTGGGTGACGTACTTCTTGAGTGCCGATATCGCCGGTGACATCGCGAAGGTGCAGAAGCTCGGCGGCAGCGTGTTGGCGGACCCGCGCGAGGTGGAGCTGGGCACCATGACCGTGCTTGCCGACGCCGCCGGTGGCCTGTTTGGCCTGTTGCAGCCGAAGGGTGAGGATAAGTTCATCGCTGCTGGTGAGCCGTCGACCCCGGTGTGGCATGAGTTGACCTGCAATGCCGGTTTTGAGGATGCGGTGGAGTTTTATCACGAGCTGTTTGACTGGGGTATCCGCACGCTGACCGACGACGAAGCCAATGCCGACGGCGTATACCCGAACGGCACCTATGCCGCGGCGATGGCCGACGGTGCACCTTTCGCGGGCCTGTGGAAAGCAGAAGGTCAGTTCCCGCCGCAGGTCAAGGGCTTTTGGCAGACGTATCTGGGAGTCTCCGATGCTGACGAAGCCGCACGTCGTTGTGCCGAGCTGGGTGGGGAAGTGATCCGCGAGCCGTGGGATTCGCCGTTCGGGCGCCTGTGCTTGATCGCGGATCCGACCGGCGCCACCGTCACTTTGTGCGAGGTAGAAGAAGCACCGGAGGAAGGCCGCGAAGAAGATCCGCTGGACGGCATCGACCTGCCGTAGGCTTGCGTCGTAGTTTCGTGCCATAGATCTGGGTGGAGAAATGCCGCACCTTCTGGTGGAGAAATCCGGTAGGCAGAAGTGGAGAAATGCCGCAGGCTGCTGGGCCGAGGGTGTGCATGAATATCAAAAAAGCCACCTTGACCAGTCAATTTCCACGGCGTTTTCGTCGTCCCGCTGACAGTGCTTGGGGAATAACTGCGATCAGCAATTTTTGCCGAAAGTGAAGTGCCCAGCCATCTGTTGTGCTTCCTGCTCTGGCCCCAGCGGGATGCCTTTGCGCTCGCGCAGCAGGAAGGTGCAGACGAACCCGACAGTGGACATGCCGACTAGGTAAACAGAGATTGCAAACGTGGTGCCGGTAGCTTCCAGCAGAGCGGCGGCAATCATTGGGGCGAAGGCACCACCAAAGATGGACCCGATGGCGTAGGTGATGGATACGCCGGAAGCACGAATTGAGGCCGGGAATAGCTCCGCGTACAGCGCGGACTGTGGACCGTAGGTTAGGCCCAAACCGATGGTTAGACCGATGAGTGCCAGGTAGAGCATGCCCAATGAACCTGTGTTCACCAGCGGGAATAGTGCGGCTGCGCCGATGCCCTGCAGCACGAAGCCGATCAGGTACGTCATTCGTCGTCCGATATGGTCGGAGACCCACCCAGCAAATAGCGTCGAGAAGAGCCAGGTCACAGCAGATAAGGTGACAGCGTTTAGGACATCGCCACGATCCAGACCAATGGGGCCTTCTGGATTGGTGGTGTAGTTCTGGATGTACCCACCAGTGGTCATATAACCCACGGCTCCGTTACCCGCGAAGACCAGCGCTGCGGTGAATACCAGCGGCAAATAGCGCTTGAATAGGATGCCAATGGGATTGGGAGCTTCGGCGTCTTTGCGTTCAGAAATCTCGCGGAAAACCGGGGATTCGTCGACGCCCATGCGCACGGCATAACCAATGACCACCAGAACGATGCTGAACAGGAACGGGATGCGCCAACCCCACTCCAGGAACGCGTCACCTGGTGCGATGGTGTTCATGATCGACAGAACACCAGAGGACATGAGTAGACCCATAGGCACACCGACCTGTGGGCCAGCGCCGTATACGCCACGTTTGTTGTTTGGAGCGTGCTCTACGGCCAGCAGTACAGCTGAGCCCCACTCACCACCAGCGGAAATTCCCTGAATGATGCGCAGTGTGATCAGCAGAATTGGAGCCCAGATTCCCCAGGTGTCGTACGTTGGCAGCAAACCAATCAGGGTGGTGGCACCACCCATGGCAAACAGCGTGACCATCAAGACGGTGCGTCGGCCCAGTTTGTCACCGAAGTGACCAGCAAGGATCGCGCCGAGCGGGCGGAATAGGAATGAAAGGCCGACCGAGGCGAAGGAGATGATCGTCGCTAAGCCGCCTTCTAGGGGGCCGAACATAAGCTGGTTGAAGACCAGGCCAGCGACGGCAGCGTAAAGGAAGTAGTCGTACCATTCGATTGCTGTGCCGATGGTGGTTGCCGCGATTACGCGGCGACGTTCTTTCGCTGAGATCGTCGGTGCCGTGGTTATCGTCATAGACGTCCTTTCGGGAGGGGCGGGGCTTGCTTGTATATGAGTCTTGTGTATGAGTTAGGGTCGTGCATTGAGTAATCGTGAACTGTGGCTAATGTGTTGCACGTTCTTCTTGATTCTGCCTCGTCGCTAGCCTCGGGCCTGCGTATCGTACTTCGTGAGCTTTGCTTCCAGCTGCTTGTGATGCACCGGCGCTAGGCAACCGATCTTGACGACGTGCCGGGCTAAGTCCATATCGCCCATTTTCGCGCGGAAGGCCATGCCCATGGTCACGTCGTGGTCTGGCTTGCCGACGAGCTCCATGCCGTCACCTGCGGTGATGGTTCCTGGTGTGATGATGCGCAGGTACGCACCGCAGTCGCCGTGGTTGGTGAAGGATTTCAGAAAACCTTTTTCGTTGATCCAGCCGGCGAACGTGGCGCAGGGGCTGCGTGGAATAGAGACTTCTAAGAGTGCGTCGCCGATGGAGATTTGTTGGTTAATCAGAAGGTTTGCCAGGCTGATTCCGCTGGTGGTGAGGTTTTCGCCGAAGAATCCATTGCGAAAGTCACGGTGTAGTTCGGTTTCCCAGTAGTCGAGTTCTTCGCGGGCGAAGGCGTAGATGGCCTTGTCGGCGCCTCCGTGGTGTTTGTGGTCGCCGATGGAATCACCGATGATCCCGGACCCGTCGCCATAGTGTGGGCCGGGAGTGGATAATTCAATGGCTGGTTGCGGCTGTTTGTCGATGCCGGTGTATGTGTGCCTTCTACTCGGATCAGCCCGGCGGACGGCGACGTTGGTGGAGATGACCTTCATGGTTTCATTCTGGCAGAGTCTGATGGCCTGAATGCGTGGTGTTCTGAATCGAGAAGTACTGGCACGATTGTGCTTGGCAACATGTGCAATCAGGGTCATCAGAGCTGCCGTTGATGACCCTATGTGCGGGGCTAAGCCATACTCAGGATGTGATTATTGATGTGGTGAGTTTCGCTGAACGGTTTAAGTATACGTATTTGGCGAATTTGCCCGCTGGAAGAATGCTACGAAGCGGGAGATGGATTTTTTGGCTGTGATGGCGGAGCACGAAACTCCTTATGTTAAACGAGCGGCGATCGCTGACTCAATGGGCGTGAACACGACGAATAACGATCGAAATAACGCGTCTGATTTTTAAAACGGTGGCGGATCGTCAGACTTCTGCCGGGCGGCTGCCACCCAGGGGTCGCCTGCAACCTTGGGTTGAGTGATTGTGCACTCGTCTGTGCGATCCCGGGATTCAGCCACTGGGTCGAGGTTCCGTATCGCAGTGATTGCTTGTTGGATTTTGTTGATGTGTTTCCGGCAGGCGGCAATTTTGATCGTGCGGAAACTGTCGTGATTCAGCATGCTTTGTAGTTTTAAAATGTCGCTGTACCAGAGCTGTTGCTCTTCCGTCATTGTTTCCGATGTTCTGGATGATCTCGAAGTTCCGGATGCTTTCGGGGTTTGCGACGAGTTCGACATGCCCGGTGTATCTGTTTGGTTGTTCTCTGCGGCCAGGCGCTGCATTTTTTGTGCTTCTTCGCGCTGGGCATTGCGGTAGCACGACATTTTCTGTGCCACGGTTTGTACCCACCGGCGGTTTGGCTTAGCTAGTGGGCCTTCTGCTTCGGTGGATTGCCAGGTGCCGTCGGCGAATAGCCACACGATGGTTGCGGTGGCTGGTTCGAAGATGGGGCGGGCGCGTTTGTCGGTTTTGATGTTGTGGTGGTGCTGGCACAGTGATATGAGGTTGGCTGGGGTTGTGGGCCCGCCGTCGTCGTATTCGATGACGTGGTCCATTTGGCATATGGTTGCGGGTTCCTCACAGCCTGGGTAGCGGCAGTGTCCATCGCGGCCGGTTACGGCAGCGCGCATGGCTGGTGTGGTGGCATAGCCTGTGACCTCGTGGTTCGCAGCGGCATCCATGTCGTGGTGCTTGCAAGCTTGGTCGGCTAGGTTGTCGGCAGCGGTGCCAAACAGCGTGGTTATACCGGCACCGGTATCCGTGGAGACGAACAGTGGGGCGTCGGCAACGTCGTTGGCACGGTAGCAATTTAGGGTCACGGATGTTTGTGTTTTGCCCAAGAGCAGATCGATGGTGGCGTCGCGAAGCGAAAGTCCGGCTTGTTTCGCATGCTCACGGATGTGCGCATCGATTGTGACTGCAGTGGCGGCGTCAGTATCGAAGCGAATTTCATGCGTATCGGTATCGTTTCGCTCAAAATCGGGAATATCGTTAACATCGTAGGTTTTCCTGGGTGATTCCTTCTTCTTGTCTTTGCGCACCGAGGAATCAAGGGCATCAATTTCGCGAGTGATTCGGTTTCTGATGGTTCTTCTCGACGCCATCTGCTGGTTAGGTTTGGTAGGAGTGAGGAGCTCTACGAGCAGCTCATCGATGGCGGCAAACAGGCTGGCATTGACGGCACCTGCTTTATTCAGAGCACGATCAATGGTGATCCAATGTTCGAGATCTAATTGCCACATCGAGGTTGCTAGCTCGCGCAGCTGCGGAAGGTCTGACATGCGGTAAAACGCGCTGGCGATGTTACCAGCCTTGTGGCTGCCAACACCGCTGGCTGCAGTGATATACCGCAACATGAGGTCGTAATCATCGCTGGCAAGATCAGTGATTCGTTTCCACGCAAAATAAGCGTGACGACGCAGCTCCAGCATCGTCATGGCGTCTTTATCGTGTGGATTGCAGTGGGTGAAATATACCTCTGGGAACTCAGAAGAATGCTGGACGCCTTGCTGGCTTTTGCGGCGATGGTTGTTCTTTGCCATGACGTCCCTCCCCGAACGTGATTGCTAACTAGAATGATTTTAGTCTAGCGATGAAAAGACTAAAAAGCAATGGTGTTCGAATGAAAGTATGCCCCAAGAATTTGGGACACAGTGCTATGGAACTCTGGGAACCTTGGTTGTGGTGTGTGAATGTGCATGTAAAACTGCTGATAATGGCAGGGTTTTGGGGTTGTTTCTCGAGAATGCACGAGATCATGGCTGTTTTGTTGAACTAGAAGGCATGTTCGTATTTGTCGCATCAGTCTGCTAGTGTGCTGAATATGAAAGGTTATTTATGTTCGAATCGTTGCGGGCCGGTTTTTGGCAGGCGTTTGGCTAAAAATCCGTCGGCGTGAGGAGGGATAAAACACATATGGGGCGCACCACAAATGCCCTGATTTTGAAAACCAAACCGACTGAGTGCGAGACAATGGAAGTGCGGGCATAACTGTAAACAACTAAACAGAGTTACAAGCAGTCAAAAGCTACAGGCAGCCACAGGCAACTACAAGCAGCTACAAGAAAATGAAAGGGAGCATGGGCGTGGTTATTGTTCACATTGCTATCGTGCTCGGCGCCATCTTCCTCGGCGCACGAATTGGTTCCATCGGCATCGGTATGGCCGGCGGTTTAGGCGTCGTTCTGCTGGGCCTTTCTGGAATTCCCGTAACCCGGGAAGATATTCCTTTCGACGTCATCGCCATCATCATGACGGTCATCGCGGCGATCGCAGCGATGCAACGCGCTGGCGGCATGGACTACCTCGTGCACATTGCCGAGCGTTTCCTGCGCAAACACCCCAAGCGCATTACCTTCTACGCACCCATCGTTACCTGGCTGATGACGGTCCTCGCAGGTACTGGTCACACGGCTTTTTCGACGCTTCCGGTCATCGTGGAAGTTGCAAAAGAAGGCAAGGTGCGCCCATCACGCCCCCTGTCGGTAGCTGTTGTTGCCTCGCAAATGGCTATCTGTGCCTCACCGATCTCCGCCGCCGTCGTGTTGTTGGCTGGCCTGCTGGAACCTATGGGCATTGGCTACCTGCAGGTGCTCGCGGTTGTTGTCCCGGCGACCTTCATTTCAATCTTCCCGGCCGCCTGGTTAGCCAATAAATTCGGCAAAGAACTTGTCGACGACCCCGTCTACCTGGAGCGCAAAGCACAAGGCTTGGTGGCAGAACCACTCGGGGCAAAAAACTACCAGCCGCAAGCTGGCGCCAAAGCCTCTGTTTTGATTTTCCTCGCCGCCATCGTCATCGTCATGGCCTGGGCAACCATCACCTCCGATCAGGTCGGCCTCATCGCCGAGCCAACCTTGCCGCGAAATGAAGCCATCATGACGGTCATGCTGACGGCGGCGACGATCATCGTCATGCTCACCAAAGTCCCCGCTGGCGACGTTCTCAATACCCCGGTTTTCAAATCAGGCATGTCTGCCTGCGTGTGCGTATTGGGTGTGGCTTGGCTCGGAACCACGCTGATCAACCACTACCTCGATGACATTCAAAACCTCGCCGGTGGTGTTCTGGAATCTTCGCCATGGTTGCTTGCGGTGGTCCTTTTCTTCGGCGCGGCACTGCTGTACTCGCAAGCAGCGACGACCAAAGCGCTCATGCCAGCGGCCCTCGCCCTGGGCGTCAACCCGGTCACAGCCGTCGCAGCCTTCCCGGCAGTATCCGCACTCTTTATCTTGCCGACGTACCCAACGCTGCTGGCGGCCGTCGAAATGGACGACACCGGCACCACGCGCATCGGCAAAGCAGTGTTCAACCACCCATTCCTGATCCCGGGCGTGGTCAGCATCGCCAGCTCTGTGCTGCTGGGCTACCTCTTTGGTTCTGTGATTCTCTAATACTCGGTGACCGCTGCTAGCTCATCATGCCTAGCAGCATGAGCCAGGCGGTGCCGACAACGCCAAAGATGACGATGTTGATCACCGAAGCGATAAATGAGACACGGAACCACTCGGCGGTTTTCACGAAGCCGGAACCGTAAATCAGCCCAGCTGGGCCGGAAGCATAGTGCGTCAACGCGCCAATCAAGTTGCTGGCAAAACCCAGCATGAGCGCAGCAAACAGTGGCGGTGCACCCGCAGCAACAGCCGCACCCAAAAATACGGAATACAGTGCAATGATCTGGGCGGTATTCGAAGCAAACAGGTAGTGCACGTAAAAATACACCAGCGCCAAGATCGCAAAGGCCGCAATCCAGTGCATTCCGCCGATCACACCAGCGACACCTGCACCAATCCAGTCGACGACCCCCAACTCGTTGAGCTGGCTAGCCATGCCCACCAGCACGGAGAAGAAAATCAACGTCGACCAGGCGCCATTATTCGCAGCCATCGTCTTCCAGGTCAACACCTTCGTCACCAACAAAATAGCGATCCCCAAAAACGCCGCCGAGGTAGCTGAAACACCTAACTGTGAACCAAACATCCACAGCCCCAGCAACAGCGCGAACGTCGCCAGCATGATCCACTCGGCGGTGGTCATCGGTCCTAGGTCGCGCAGTTCAGCACGGGCGTGGCCCGGCGCATTCGGGGTCTTCTTCAACGTCGGCGGGTACACCTTCGACATGGCCCACGGCATCACGGCCAAAGCCACCAGGCCCGGAACCACACCAGCCAATGCCCATGTGCCCCAGCTGATGTCGATGCCCTGGTCAGCAGCCAAATTCACCGCCACTGGGTTGCCCGCCATCGCCGTAATAAACATTGCGGAAGTGATCGTGTTGACCTGCAGCGCAGTCAACGACAGATAAGAACCCAGCCGCTTGCGGGATTCATCAGTGTCTGGTCGGGAATCATTTACGTGCGCCAGCGATTTAATGATCGGGTAGACAACACCACCGGCACGCGCGGTATTCGACGGCGTCGCCGGAGCCAACACCAAATCCGTCAAGGCCATGCCATAAGACAGCCCGAGCGAACTCCGCCCCAGCGCAGACACAAACAACAGCGCGATGCGCCGGCCAAAACCGGTGATCAAAAACCCATCAGCAATGAAAAACGCGGCGACGATCAGCCAGATCGTGGAGTTACCGAAGCCCTGCAGCGCCTCTTCCTTGGCGTCCATCGTGCCGGTAATCATGGCCACAGCCAGGCCAATTAACGCAACAGAAGCCGTCGGCAAGGGTTGTAAGATTAGGCCCAAAATCGTGCCGACGAAAATCCCCGCCATGTGCATGCCGCGCGGGTCGACGCCCTCGGGTGCGGGTAGGAAGTAAATGATGGCGGTTGCGGCGACGATGATCGCGACGTGGATGGCGGTTTTCGCGGACCGTTTGGGTGCTTGTTCCTGGTCAGACTGCTTCGCGCTTGTCGACATCTTAGCCCTCCGGGTGTCGCGGGTTTAGCAGATCCGAGCCCTCCGGTGCATGTGCGGGATCGGCGCCGGCCTCCAGCTGCCTATTCTGCTCGTCGACGAAGATCACGCGAGAACGGTAGTCGCGTAGTTCCTCGTTGCTGTACTGCGCATACGCGATGATGATCACCAGGTCTCCCGGATTAATCAGCCGCGCGGCTGCACCATTGATTCCAATGATGCCCGACCCGCGCTCACCGGTGATCGCATAAGTGGTCAGGCGGTTGCCGTTGTTGATGTCGACGATGTCGATCTGCTCGCCTTCGAGAATATCCGCGGCCTCCATCAGCGCGGCGTCGATGGTGCAGGAACCGACATAATGCAGGTCAGCCTGGGTGACCGTGGCTCGGTGGATCTTGGATTTCAGCATGGTACGCAACACGGCACATACCTTAGTCGTCGTGGTGGTGTGGTGATAAATGGTCGAGTAAAGGCGTGATAAACGGCGTGCTAATGGGGTGATAAACGGTCGGGTAGAAAAGCGATAAATAGACTAGTAGGAATAAAACCCGCAGCTCGCGCTATGCTTCCCGACGCGCACCCGCCCCCGGAAGCGCTACCGCAAACTCGGGTTCGGCAAAACCGGCCTCGGCAAAAGCCCGCGCGATGGCCTCCGCGGCCAGCTCCACCTTCTCAGCAGGCAACAAAGCAATTGATGAGCCACCAAAACCGCCGCCGGTCATGCGCGCACCAAGTGCACCATGTTGCATCGCGACGTCGACCGAAACATCCAACTGCGCCACGCTGACCTCATAGTCATCGCGTAGTGACGCGTGGCTGGCCTGCATAGATTCGCCAAAGCCTGCCAGATCACCAGACTGCAATTGCTCGATCGCAGTGGCAGTACGGGCAATCTCGCTGACGATATGCCGGACCCGCTTGCCGACGACCTCCTGCCACGAAGCAGCATCGACATCTTCGGGGGTGTTGGCCTCCGCCCAGCGCGCAGATGCGGCCTCGGCATCGTCGGCATACCGCAGGCTCGTCACCTGCAAGTCAGCGGTGACGCCATCGACGACGGCACGACGTGAGGCGTACTGGCCGTCGGCAAGTGAATGCGGTGCGTTTGTATTAGTGATCAGCACGGCCAAGCCACGGTCGGCGATCTGGAACGGCACTTGGTGGGTGGAATCGGTGGCGAAATCAATCGCAAGCGCGTGGCCTGACTCGGCGAATAACGCAATGCGCTGGTCCAAACCACCAGTGGAAGCCCCAACGACCTCGTTTTCCGCGCGGATGGCAGCGTGCATCAAGGCGGTGCGATCAGTGCTGGTTTTGCTTAGGCCCGCCGCTGGATCCGCAGCCAGGTCTGCTGCCAGATCCGCCGCCGCCAACGCTACTGAACACTCCAGCGCTGCGGAACTCGACAATCCGGCGCCTACCGGCACGTCCGAGACAATCGCTATATCCAGGCCCGGAACCTCGAGGCCCGCGGCCCAGACCGTGCCGACGACATAACCCGCCCAATTATCCGGATAACCGGGGCAAACCTGGTCTATGGCAATTTCTTCGTGCATGGTTTCTGCCTGCGTGTTTTCCGCACCAAACTGTGAGACCACGCGGTAGACGCCGTCGTGGTTCAGCGCCGCAGCCACATAAGTACGCTGCGACAACGCAAACGGAAGGCAGATACCGCCGGCGTAGTCGACGTGCTCACCGATCAGGTTCACCCGCCCCGGCGCAGACCACACACCAGCGGGCTCTGTAAAGTGCTCGCGAAACAGCGCGGTGACATTGGCGATTGCTTGCTCGTTGCTGCGGGTGGAAAACCAATTAACCATCGTGATCAGCTACCTCTTTTTCGGCGATTTCCTCGTTTTCTGCAACTTCTCGGAATCGTGCGGCGATGCGCTCCGGGGTGGTATCGGAAATCCAGGCACCCTGGCCGGACTCACTACCAGCCAAGAACTTCATACGGCCCGGCGAACGCATCAGCGAAAACAGCTGCAGGTGCAACCGACCATCCTCCGGTGCATTGACTGGGGCCTGATTCCACGACGCAATATACGGGGTGCGTTCGACGCCGTCGAAAAAGCGATCCATGCGCCCGAGAATATCCAGGTACATCTGGGCCAGCTCGTCTTTTTCGGCATCGTGCAGTTCCGCAAAATTCGGCACCGCGCGGTGCGGGACCAACATGATTTCGACGGGCCATTTCGCCGCGACGGGCACGAAAGCGGTGAAATACTCGCCCTGGACGACGACGCGCTGGCCGTCGGCATGCTCGCATTCCAGGATGTGATCGAACAGATCTGGGCCGGTTTCAGCGCCACCAGTGCCAGCGCCAGACCCGCCTTGCGCTTCCCGAAATTCCTGCGCGCGGGCAGCGATTTGCGCGGCGCGCTCCGGAACGAACGGATAAGCATAAATCTGGCCGTGCGGGTGCTGCAGGGTGACACCGATTTCCTCGCCCCGGTTTTCAAACGGGTAGACGTACTCGATGCCAGGCAGCGCGGAAAGTTCTTTGGTTCGGTGCGCCCAGGCCTCGACGATGGTGCGGGCCCGGGTATACGGCAGGTCCCGGAAAGAAACCTGCGAATCCGGGGTAAAACACACCACTTCGCAGCGCCCATGGCCTGGTTTGCTGGGCACGAAAGCAGGCTTGGCCGTGCCTGTTGCAGGGCTAGAGCCAGCATCTAAACCAGCACCCAAACCAGAATCAGCACCCAAGCCAGCCTGCGATTCCGCCTGTGCCAGCGACGGGAATCGGTTTTGAAAAACCACGACGTCGTAGTCGTCGGCAGGAATCTCGGTGGGCAGCTGACCAGGGCGCGTCGGTGCCAGCGGGTTTTCATTCGCCGGCGGCAAAAACGTGCGGTTCATCCGGTGCGCGGCATAGGTATACCAGGCGCCGGTCAACGGGTCCTGGCGCAGCTCCGAAGCGCTGGTGGCGGCGGGCAACTCGCGTTCGTCGACAAGCGTGCGGGTGCGCTCGCCGGAGACGAACTCTGGCGTGTCATCGAAGTAGAGCAGCTCGCGGCCGTCGGCAAGCTGGGTGCGGGTAATGCGCATCGGATGCTGCATGGAAAACTCCAGACTTAATGGGTGGTGGAATCGCCGGATTGTGGCTCAGCTGCAGCGCTAGCCTCAGCGCCAGCCTCAGTCTCGTCGATTTTGATCGGGTTGGCCTTCGTCCACCAGAAGAACACACCGGCGGCGACCAGCATCGCCACGCCGGTCCACAGGTTATATGAGGAATCCTTCGCTGCACCCGTCGCGGCATCCACGCCCGGGTCCAGGAAGAAGAAGCTCAGCAGCAAGATCAGGCCGTACAGGCCCAGCAGTGCGCCGATGACGTTACGGATGTCGAATGCGCCGGTGGTGTGGGAGCGCTGCGATCCTTGTGTACTCATGATTATGCGTGCTCCTTGCTAGATGAAGATGATGTTGAGGATAACGACCAACACCAGGCACAGCACACCCAACGGGACAGTGCGGCGGTACCACGGTAGGCCATCTTCGGTGGAATCTGTGAGGTTTTCCTTCGGGGTGACGGACTTGACGAAGCCCACCAGCTCCTCGTCCGGCTTTGGCTTGGTGACCAGGGACACGACGATGGAAACCAGGATGTCCACGACGAAGGCCAGCGATGCTGCGACAAACGCGGTGCCTTGGCCCGGCAGGTTGAACAGGCCAGCTTCGACAGCAGAGAAGGTAGCAATCGCCCAATAAACAATCGCAGAACCAGTACCGGCAACCAGACCAGCCCAACCAGCAGTCGGGGTCATGCGCTTCCAGAACATACCCAAGATGAAGGTGGCGAACAGCGGCGCGTTGAAGAAGCCGAACAGGGTTTGCAGGTAGTCCATGACGTTGCCGAAGTTCGACGCCAGCAGCGCGGTGAACACGGCGATGACGGTGGCGCCGATCGTCGCCAAGCGGCCGACGCGGGTGTAGTAGTCGTCCTCGCGGTCTTTGACCACGTAGGTTTGCCACAGGTCATAGGAGAACACGGTGTTGAATGCGGAAATATTCGCGGCCATACCAGCCATGAAGGCAGCCAGCAGACCAGCCAAAGCGATACCCAGCAGGCCGTTCGGCAACAGATCGCGCATCAGGTACAGCATGGCGTCGTTCGGTTCCGCGGAACCATCCATCAGCGGGGTGACGGTGGCGCCGGCGATCATGCCAGGGATGACGACGATGAACGGCACGAACATCTTCGGGAACGCACCAATGATCGGGGTTTTGCGTGCCGACGACAGCGAATCCGCTGCCATGGAGCGCTGCACCTCAACGAAGTTGGTGGTCCAGTAACCGAACGAAAGCACGAAGCCCAGGCCGAAGACCAGGCCAATCGCGGAAACGATTGGGTGGTCGAAACCAGAAATTTCCGTACCGGGCCAAGCGCTGAAGTGGCTTGGATCAGCTACTTTTTCCTTCAGACCAGACCAACCGCCGACGCTGTGCAGGCCAATCAAGGTTAGTGGTAGCAGGGCAGCGATGATGACGAAGAACTGCAGCACCTCGTTGTAGATGGCAGCAGACAGGCCGCCCAAGGTGATGTAGGAGAGCACGATGACGGCGGCGATCACCAGCGTGACCCACAGCGGCCAACCCAGCAGCGAGTTGACGACCTTGGCCAGCAGCAACAGGTTAATACCGGCGATCAGCAGCTGCGCCAAGGCAAATGACAAGGCGTTGACCAGGTGCGCACCATTACCGAAACGACGGCGCATGAACTCTGGAACCGAACGAACCTTGGAGCCGTAGTAGAACGGCATCATCACGATACCCAGGAATACCATTGCTGGGATTGCGCCGATCCAGAAGTAGTGCATCGTCTCGAAGCCGTACTGCACACCGTTTGCGGACATACCGACGATTTCGACAGCACCCAGGTTGGCGGAAATAAAGGCCAGGCCCGTTACCCAGGCTGGTAGAGAGCGTCCGGACAAGAAGAAGTCGATGGAACTCGACACCTTTGACTTCGCTGCCCAGCCGATGCCCAGCACGAATAAGAAATAAATCGCCACCAGGGTGTAGTCCACCCAGGATGCATTCAAAAGCAGGGCGTCTTCCTGCATAACGGGAACCTCCCGGAAAATAGGCCTTCCCCAAAGCCGAGGAAGACCTGCATTGCTGGCCCGCTCGGTCCCTGTGTGAAGGAAAATGGATGTGCACCCAGCAGCGAAAACTACCCAAGTTAGGTAACCATCACATGAAAGATGCTTTGCGGCGCATTCATCATAACCCTAAAGGGTTGGTTTAGGGTGAGGTGGGGTCGAAGTGGCGGAAATTCCGAAACGGAACCTCATGCTGCTTGCCGACGCCAACTGCAGCAAACTTTCGCCACTGCGCAGTGCATTTGGCGGGCACGTCATCGGCTCCACGGCGACAGCCCTGCCGATGCTCGGGGCAGATTCCGGTGAAGTGTAGACCTGACACCAACTGAAATGCTCATCCGCCCACAGTATGGCGCCGTGGCCGTCGGCATTGCGCAGCTCGATCCGGTGGGCTGCGTGATCGCTGCTGGTTTGGGGTGCCTCCAGCCGGAAACAATGGTCCAACTCGATTCCCGCCATGTGTTGCTGCTTGTCGACGACTTCCGTGGCCGGGATTTCCGGCCCCGCCGGAAGCAAGCGGTCAGGGTCGAGCGGCAGATTCGTGGCTGCTGACATAGATAAGGTGCACTCATCCAGCGGTGCACCCAGCGCGCTGAGGTACGGGTGCCAGCCCAGGCCGAAGGGGCTGGACTCGGTGCCGGGGTGGGTAGTTTCGGTGCCGGTATTGGTGACAGTGAGTTCTGCGGACAGGCCATCGTCGGCAAGCGCCCAGGTGATGGAATAGTGCAGCGGCCAGGCCCATTCGGTGCGCGCCGGGCCCTGCCACTGCAAAGTCACGGCACTGCGGGAGTGCTCTGTGACGTGCCAGTTCGCCTCAGCGGCAAAGCCGTGTAAGGCGTTGTTGCGGTCGGCCTCGTTGCAGGCTAGACGGTAGATGGTGCCGTGATGGGAAAAGATGCCGTCGCCAGTGCGGTTCGGCCATGGGGCCAAAAGTGCTCCGGCGGTGAACGGACGCGTATGCTGATAGCCCGCTACCAGGGGTTTTCCGTCGTAAAGCAAGGTTGCCAGGCCAGCACCATGCGGGTCGATTGTGGCGGTGTAGGCGCCAGCGGAGATCTGTACTGCAGCGTGAGAGGTCATGCCCAGCAGTTTAAGTCGTGTGGTGGAAAGCATCGCGGTGGTGTGTCTCATGCCTATTTTGCTGGGAAGTTTCAACCGGTTGACTTGAAAAGATCATCAACCCGAAACTTTAAAAATTGCTTGGGAACTTTTCCCACTCGGGGTGCGACTACTTTGTGTAGTTCGCGGCTGCAGACGAGAACTTCACTTAACAAGTTTTAGTCCCCGAACCCGAAGGCTTTTGTCCATGACTCTACGCCAAGATCGCCCAGCGCAAGCATCTACCACGATGCCTGCTGGCGCCGTCGACGAGACCTCTGCGCGCAATAAACGTGGCGCACGCAAACCCAATGCACTGGTTGCGCTGCTCCGACGCCTGCATTTCTATGCTGGCATGTTCATCGGACCGTTCCTGCTCATCGCCGCCATCAGTGGTGCACTGTATGCAGTCGCACCCACCGCAGAAAAGCTGGTGTACCAGGACGTACTGACCGTCACCCCGCCACCCGGAGCAGAAGGCGTTACCAACACCATCTCGTTGGAAAAGCAAGTAAATAACGCCCACGAAGCCTTCCCGGATTTGGATATTGCCCAGGTGTGGCCGTCCTCGGAACCTGGTGAGACCACCCGCGTGCTGCTTATCGACGAAACCATTGACGAGGCAGAACTGCGCAGTGTGTTCGTCAACCCGTACACCGGAGCCGTCGTTGGTGACGAGCCATCTTATTCCGGTCTGGGCGAGTTGCCTCTGCGCCGGTGGATTTCACACCTGCATGAGAGCATGCACCTGGGGCCAGTAGGCGAGCTGTACTCGGAGCTGGCTGCCAGCTGGTTGTGGTTTTTCGCCTTGGGTGGCCTGGTGTTGTGGGCTTCCCGCAATAAAAAGGTGCAGCAGCTATTCGGGTTCGGTAACGCGCGTACCGGCAAAGAAGTGAAAAATGGTGGCGCCCAAGAGGTCAAGGATGCCAAGGACACCAAAAACAAAGGCAGCGGACGTCGTCGCCTGGTCAACCTGCACGGCGTGACGGGAACCTGGATGCTCATCGGCATGCTGGCGCTGTCGGTCACCGGAATTACGTGGTCCACTTACGCTGGCGGAAACGTGAACCGCACCGTGGAAGCGTTGCAGTGGCGGGCGGATCCGATCACCACGGAACTCAGCGGTGAATCAGCAGAAGCCGCAGACCCGCACGCAGAACACGCTGGCCACGGCGGTGGCGGTGGCGCGGAAGCAGAGGCAGAAGCTCGCACCTGGACCCCGGAGGAAATTGCCGAACAGGCCGATCAGGTCTTGGCGACGGCTCGTGAAGAGGGCCTGACCGGTTCATTGCGCATGTACCCAGGCGAAAGCGTGGAGCACGGCTGGCAGGCCAGCGAGCGCTGGACCGAATGGCGTACCACCTCGGATGCCATTTCCGTCGATGGTGAGACCGGCGAAGTCATCGACCGCCTGCCATTTTCCGAGCTGCCACTGTTTTCTAAGCTGACTTCCTGGGG
Source organism: Corynebacterium sp. EPI-003-04-2554_SCH2473622 (assembly GCF_001665955.1). NCBI lineage: Bacteria > Bacillati > Actinomycetota > Actinomycetes > Mycobacteriales > Corynebacteriaceae > Corynebacterium > Corynebacterium sp. EPI-003-04-2554_SCH2473622. Next base: position 18,881 of record NZ_LZMN01000039.1, read on the forward strand.
CATTTACCTGCACATGGGCATCATGTTCGGCCTGCCGCTGCAGATCCTGCTGTTGGTCACCGCCCTGGCCATCGCGGGCCTGGTGGTGCTGGGCTACATGATCTGGTGGAAGCGCCGCCCAACCCCGGGCGCGACCGCAGGCATCCCGGGGCCACGCACGAAGCTGAGCACCAAGCAGTGGATCATCGTCGCAGTACTCCTGGTTGCCGTGGGCGGTTTCTTGCCGCTATTCGGAATTAGCTTGGCAGCGATGCTGCTTGCCGACGTCTTGCTGAGCAAGCGCGCCGGGCACACCGGGCACGAAACCAGGCGTGCACCTGTCGACGGCGCACGTGCTTAATTAGCATCAGTTTTCATTACTCCCAGGAGCTAGGCGCCTCGACGTGGTCGCGGCGTTCTTCTCCTTCGGCGTACAACGGCATGTCCTGACCGGCGCGGTAGAACGGTGCGTTGTTTGCTGGCAGTGGGTTCTTGCCCTTGATCAGGTCTGCTGCCTTCTCCGCGACCATCATCGTCGGCGCGTAAATATTGCCGTTGGTGATTGATGGGAAGACCGAAGCGTCGACGACGTACAAGCCTTCGGTGCCCCACACCTGCATGGTGTCTGGGTCCACCACTGCCATTGGGTCGTCCTCAGCGCCCATCTTTGCAGTACAGGAAGGGTGCAAAGCGGTTTCGCCGTCGTTGCGTACCCACTCCAGGATCTCCTCGTCGGTTTGCACAGCCGGGCCAGGGGAGAATTCGCGGGTGCCATGCTCGGCCATCGCGTCGGTGGCCATCAGCTCACGTGCCTTGTGCACAGCCTCGACCCATTCGCGGCGGTCTTGCTCGGTACGCAGGTAGTTGAACAGCATCTTGGGCTTGACGTGTGGGTCTGCCGATTGGATGCGCACCCAGCCCTTGGTATCGGAGAACATTGGGCCGACGTGCCACTGGAAACCATGCTTGACCTTGGCCGGGGTGCCGTCGTAGCGTACCGCCATAGGCAGGAAGTGGAACATCAGGTTCGGGTATTCTTCGTCGTCGTTGGAGCGCACGAAGCCACCGGCCTCAAAGTGGGAAGTTGCCACAGGGCCCTTGTGGGTCAGCAACCACTGCAGGCCCATGAAAGGCCAGCGCCACTTGCGCAGGTAAGGCTGCGAGGAATGCGGCGTATCTACCTCATACTGGATATAGACTTCCAGGTGATCCTGCAGGTTTTCACCCACGCCTGGCAGTTCCTTGACGACGTCAATGCCGTGCTCTTCCAGCAATTCGCGTGGGCCCACGCCGGAAAGCTGCAGCAGCTGTGGCGTGTTGATAGCGCCGGAAGCCAGGATGACCTTGTCTGCGTAGATTCGGCGGGTAGCACCCTGCCATTCGTATTCCACGCCCTTGGCGGTGGTGCCGTCGAAAATCACGCGACGGGTGAAAGCCTGGGTGCGTACTTCCAGATTTTCCCGCTGCAAGATTGGGTGCAGGTAGGCGCGTGCCGACGAATGGCGGCGGCCTTTTTTAATATTGCGGTCGAAAGGCGCGAAGCCTTCCTGCCGGTAGCCGTTGACGTCGTTGGTCAGCTCGTAGCCGGATTCCTGCACGGATTTGAACAGTGCCTGGAACAGCGGGCTGGTGGCCGGGCCGCGGGACAGGTACAGCGGGCCGTTGTGGCCACGGCGCGGATCGTTGGCGTCGGCGCCTTTCGCGGTTTCCATTTTGTTGAAATAAGGCAGGCAGTGTGCGTAGTCCCAGTGCTCTAGACCTGGGTTTTCTGCCCACTTTTCATAATCCAGCGGGTTGCCGCGCTGGAAAATCATGCCGTTGATGGAACCGGAACCACCCAAGACTTTGCCGCGGGCGTGGGGTACGCGGCGGCCATTCATCTCTGGCTCTGGCTCGGTTTCGTAGAGCCAGTCGTAGTCTTTATCGCCGATGGGGAAGGAGAAGCCCGAAGGCATGTGGATGAAAAGGTCCCAGATGCTGTCTGGGCGTCCGGCTTCCAGGACGACGACGCGGGTATCAGGGTCTTCGGTCAAGCGGTTAGCAACCACCGATCCTGCAGATCCACCGCCGACGACTACGACATCGCTGACCTCGTCGGTAACTGGCGCCGAGTTTTTCGACGCTTTTTTGGCCGAGGTCGCGGCATTCATGGAATTAAACAGTCGCGAAAAAATGCTCACGCTGTGTCCTTTCTACTGCTAGAGCCCACGGCGGTAGCCGTGTGCGGAACAATATTCCAGCCTAGCGGTGAAAAATAGCCCTAGCCAATGACTGTGTGATGGTATACAGTCAAAAAGCTTGAAAACTGAGAATTGGTTCAAAATGGAATCAAAAAATCCGCACAACGCAGCAGCATATGCGTAACAGTAAAATAAGGAGATGGTGGTGGCTGAACAAGCTGAGCCGCAATCGACAAATACTAGAGCTTCGCGGTTTATCCCGCGGGCGCTGGTGGGAACCTTCCGTGTAGAAACCGGCTATGATCACGGCGATGACGTCCCAGTGGCGAAGCCGAACTGGATGGTGTTTGGTTTTTCTAGTGCGATCATCTTGGCAATCGCGCTCTACACCTTCATTGCTACGGAATCTGCGGAAAACAACTTGAACGCGATCACCAGCTGGATCGCCGGTAATTTTGGCTGGTTTTATATTTTGACTGCCACCGCGGTGGTCATCTTCGTGTTGGTTGTAGCATTTTCTCGCACCGGCAGTATCCGGCTGGGGCCGGACCACTCCCGTCCGAAGTACAGCCTGTACACCTGGGCATCGATGTTGTTCGCTGCCGGTATCGGCGTCGACCTGATGTTCTTCGGTGTCGCTGAGCCTCTCACGCAATACTTTGAGCCACCAACAACGGACCCAGAAACTTACGCTGCGGCAAAAGAAGCCGTGGCCTGGGCTATGTTCCACTACGGAATCGTCGGTTGGGCTATGTACGCGTTGATGGGCATGGCTTTTGGTTACTTCGCCTACCGCTTGAACATGCCGTTGGCGATCCGCTCGGCGCTGTATCCCATCATCGGCAAGCGTATTCACGGTGCTGCTGGGCATTCCGTGGAAGTTGCCGCGATGCTGGGTACCGTTTTCGGTATCGCAGCGTCGCTGGGTATCGGTGTGGTTCAGCTCAGCTACGGTTTGCACATTATCTTCGGCTTTGAGGTGACCATGGGCTTGCAGGCTACCTTGGTTGCCGTCGGCGTGATCGTGGCGACGATTTCCGCTATTTCCGGCGTCGACAAGGGTATTCGCCGTCTTTCGGAGCTCAACGTGGCCGTCGCCATTTTCTTGGGCTTGTACGTGCTTATCGCCGGTAAGACCGCCTGGTTGCTGAACTCGCTGATCGATAACGTCGGCACGATGCTGGCGAGTTTCCCGGCTTGGGTGATGGACACCTACGCCTACGCGGATGATCAGGAAGCCGTCAGCGCGTGGATGGAAGCCTGGACGCTGTTCTTCTGGGCCTGGTGGATTGCTTGGGCGACCTTCGTCGGCCTGTTCCTGGCACGCATTTCCCGCGGCCGCACCCTGCGCCAATTCGTCATCGGTACCTTGATGTTCCCATTCCTATTCATCGTGCTGTGGATGTCGTTTTTTGGTAACTCGGCACTGGATTTGGTCATGGGTGGCAATAATGAAGAATTTGCCGAAACCGCCATGGCACAGCCGGAGTCCGGTTTCTATGAACTGCTGGGTACTTACCCGGGTGCATCGGCCCTGATTTTGCTGGCTACCTTGTGTGGTCTGTTGTTGTACATCACCTCGGCGGACTCCGGTGCGCTGGTGATGGCGAACTTCACCTCGCATATCATTGACCATCGTCAGGATGGCGCACCGTGGTTGCGCGTGTTCTGGTCGCTGACCGTCGGCGTATTGACGCTGGGAATGCTGGGTATTGGTGGTGTGGCTGCGGTGCAGGCTGCCACGGTGATCATGGGCTTGCCGTTCGCCTTCGTGATGTGGATGGTGATGTTCTCGCTGTGGAAGTCCCTGCGGCAAGAAAATATCCAACGCGATTCCCGTGCAGTGGCGCTGCACTCCGCGATCGCCGGTCGTGTTGCCGGTGCCCGGTGGAAATCCCGGATTGGTCGTGCCAACCGCTGGCCAAACGGCGAGGAAATTACCGCGTACTTCGAGAACACCGCCACTCCTGCGCTGGAGAAACTCTGCACCGAGTTGCGCAACGAAGGCCTGGATGCCCGTTTGCTCACCAGCTTGGTACCGGAGTGTCAGCTGCCGCAGCTGGACCTGGAAATTCAGCTGGGCGACGAGCGCGAGTTCCGTTATCAGTTGTACCCAATCCAGACTGAAAGCCCGGATTTCGTGGACGGAAATAGTGATTATTATCGCTTGGAGGTCTTCGATAACAACGGATCCATGGGCTTTGACGTCTATGGCTACGACGAAGATCAGTTGATCAATAACGTGCTTGACCTCTACGATCGCCATTTGGAGTACCTGCACATGCAGGCGCCGCTGCGTGGTTCTTCGGACCTGTCGGATAATTCGGATCCGGTTCGCAGCTGGAAGGAAGACTTCTCCGAATAAAGCCGGTGTTATTGACCCTGGCTAGTAACCGAGGTGCGATTAGCGCGTCAGCAGTACAGCTATAGTGAAGCCCCCAGATCACCTTGTAGGCAACAGTCCGCTGTGATTCCGGGGGTTTCTTGCTGTTCGGATGAAGCTATTGTGTGGCTTTTATTGTCCAAAAAGAAGTAACAGCAGCAGCTGTCAGGAAAGTTGGAACCAAAAGCCACAGTCCGCCGGTGGAGTCAACAAAAATCATCAACAGTATAGGGATGATCAATGCTGCCCATGCGGCAATGATGCACGACTGCGCCAGTTTTGAATAGCTCATGAGGACTCCTTAGCAAAAAGCAGCAGCTCCGGTGTTAGCAGTGTGTAAATTATCGCATTCATTAAATAACTTGCGACCCACATTCAGCTCAGTACAAGACTTCTCCGAATAAAGTATTGTAATGCGCATGAATACAAAAAACATTGCGCTGTCCTTAGCTGCTGCCGCAACGATGGCAGCAAGCATCATTACCGCTCCAGTCGCTCACGCCGTACAGGGCGGAACTCCAGTTTCCGATGACGATGCAAACGCGAAAAACGTCGTTATCGTCTCCGGATGCACCGGCACCGCCATCAGCCCACACTGGGTGCTGGCTGCACGGCATTGCTTCGGTGACGGCACCACCGCAAAGCTGGTGCGCACCGGAATTGAAAAGACCGGCACTAAAGGATCCGAAGAGGTCTATCACGCACCGAGTGGCGATATTTCCTTGGTGCGCATGTCTACGCACTCCTCATTTGATTTTGACAGCTACCCAGAGCTGGCCACTGAAGAACCGAAACCAGGCCAGGTAGGAACCTTCTACGGCTGGGATAACACCTCACACAAGCGGCTGCCACACTCCCAGGCTGAGGTGCAAGGTATGTACCAGGACGGTAGTTACGACAACGGCAAGATGTATACCGTGCACCACAAAGACGGTGCGTACTCGCAGCCAGGCGATTCCGGTGGGCCGTTCTTCATCAACGGCAAGCTCTCTGGTGTGGCTTCCGCAATTTCCGGTGACGGCGTGCCACTGAATTTGGCCGATATTTCTGCGCAGCTGGACTGGATCAAACAGACCATGGCGAAAAACGGTGACGAGCCAAACCTGGGCAATGGCGCGGTTAATGGCATGGACAAAATTTTGCAGGAGAAGGGGCTGAAGAAGCCGGGGGCAGAAAAAGATAAAGAGAACGGGCAGCAAACTCAGGAGCAGGCACCAAATCCAGAGCAACCACAGCCGCAACCTGCGCAGCCAGAGAAGCAGGAACCAAAACCTGCCCAGCCAAAGCCTGGAAAGCAGCAGCCAGCGAAACCTGCACGGCCTAACCAGGGCAGTCCGCTGCTGTCGTCGTCCAGCCTGTAAATTTCTGTCCGGGAATTTCTTTTTTTGGACCACGCTGAAATGAACCGCAGAGGAATCGTCTGATGCGGTTTACACAGGGGGGTATGCGGGGCTTAACGGATTGTTAAATTACTCTCATATGGTTTTTAGTCGAAATGGAGACTTTTCCAAATGAAGTATTATGTCCCGCATGAACATAAATAAGATTGCGCTATCATTAGCTGCTGCCGTAACAATGGCAGCAAGCATTATTGCCGCCCCGTCCGCTCATGCCGTGCAGGGCGGCACTCCGGTCTCGGATGACGATGCACTGGCGAAAAACGTCGTCATCGTTGGCGGATGTACCGGAACTGCCATCAGCCCGCACTGGGTTTTGGCAGCAAAACACTGCTTCGGCAACGGCACCACGGCACACATGTTGCACACCGGTGTCGAAAAGACTGGAGTGGATGGCACTGAAGAGGCCTACCACGCACCAACCGGCGATATTGCCCTGGTGCGTATGTCCACGCATTCCGCATTCACATTCGACAGCTACCCAGAGCTAGCTACTGAAGCGCCCAAGCCAGGACAAGTGGGTACCTTCTACGGCTGGGATAGCACCGCGCACAAGCGGCTGCCGTACTCCCAGGCAGAAGTGAAAAACTTATATCAAAACGGCAGCTATAACAACGGCAAAATGTACACCGTTCACCACAAAGACGGAGCGTATGCACAGCCTGGTGATTCCGGCGGACCATTGTTCATTGACGGAAAGCTATCCGGCGTAGCCTCCGCGATTTCTGGCAACGGAACGCCGATGAACTTGGCCGATATCTCAGCTGAGATCAACTGGATCAAGCAGACTATGGCGCGCAATGGAGATGAACCAAATCTAGGCAATGGAGCGGTCAACGGCATGGATAAACTGTTGCGGTTGAAAGGTTTCTTGCCACGGGCGTGAGCAAACTTGCACAGCGCGGGGCCACCTTTCGCAGTAAAATTGGGATATTCAGACATGAAAAACCCAAGCGAAAGGTGTCATTTTGACCAACGCGAATAACCGCAGCACGCTGTTTGACCCCACCACCACGGACTTGCTTGCCGACGTCTACCGCGCCGGAAACGACGCCCCAGCCAGCTTGTTCATTGGTGGGCAGTGGCGCCAGGCGCAAAAAGGCGGCACTCGCACCATTAACTGCCCTGCTGATGGCACCACGGTGGGCATGGTCTCGGAAGCCACGGATGACGACACCATCGCGGCTATCAAGGTAGCCCGTGAAACTTTTGACTCCGGCGTGTGGTCGTCGGTGCCAGCCCGGGACCGTGGCCGTCTGGTCATCGGTATTGCAGATAAAATCCGGGAAAATAAAGAACTCTTCGCCGCCGCAGAATCTGCAGACACCGGTAAGCGCTTCGAAGATTCTCTGGTGGATATGGACGATATCGCCGCAGCCTTCGAACATTTCGGCACCTTAATCGGTCACCAGGCCGGCCGCGTGATCGACCCGGGCATGGATAATGTGCGCTCGCGCATTGATCACGAACCAGTCGGCGTCGTCGGCATGGTTACCCCATGGAACTACCCGCTGCTGCAGGTCGCCTATAAGGTCGCACCGGCCATCGCTGCTGGTAATACCTTCGTGCTCAAGCAGGCAGAACTGACCCCGCACACCGCAATGCTGTTGATGGCCGTCACCAAGGAACTCGGCCTGCCTGACGGTGTGGCTAACCTGATCACCGGTGCAGGTGCAAACTGCGGTAACCCATTGTCTACGCACCCTGACGTGGACATGGTCTCGTTCACCGGTGGCCTGCAAACCGGTAAGCTCATCGCCCGCAACGCGGCAGAAACCGTCAAGCGTGTGGCCCTGGAGCTGGGCGGCAAGAACCCGAACATCATCTTCGCGGATGCAGACTTCGACGTTGCCGTCGACAACGCGTTGAACGGCGCGTTCTTCCACTCCGGCCAGGTTTGCTCGGCGGGTTCGCGCATTCTGGTGGAGGAATCGCTGCACGATAAATTCGTCGAAGAGTTTGCCAAGCGCGCCAACAACATCAAGTTGGGTGGCCCAACCGACGACAAGGCAGAAACCGGCCCGCTGATTTCCGCCGAGCACCGCGAGAAAGTCGCCGGTTATGTAGAAGAAGCCCGCGAGCACGGCGCGAAGATCCTCTCTGGCGGTCGCGTTGCCACCAGCGAGGACACCAACGGCCAGCACGGCACCGGGCAGTCGGATCTGGGCGCAGGTTTTTATTACTTGCCGACGGTCATCGACGGCGTCGACCGCAATGCCGACATGGATTTCGTTTACGACGAAGCCTTCGGCCCAGTCGTCACCATCGAGACTTTCCGCGATGAAGACGAAGCCCTGGAGATCGCCAACGACACCATCTACGGCTTGACCGGTGCAGTATTTACCACCGATGCCGGCAAAGCCGAGCGCATCGTGCGCGGGCTGCGGCACTGCACCATCTGGATCAACGACTACCACCCATACCTGCCGCAGGCAGAGTGGGGCGGTTACAAGCAATCCGGTAACGGCCGCGAGCTAGGTGAGGTCGGCTTGGCGGAATACCAGGAGCACAAGCACGTGTACCATAACCTGACGCCTACCGTGCACGGTCAGTTTGGCCAGCAGTAACTAGTGAGTCGGTTGCTTATTCGGTAACTGGCTGACCGCCGTATACAACTCGTCGTGGGGTTTGGCCGCTTTGTAGGCGGCCACCCAGACGTAGATAAACGACACATACAGCACGATTCCGGTGACGATCTTGCTGCCGATGAGCAGCACGAGGTCGTCGCCAAGAATATTCCAGCCGAAGTGGCAGGCGAACGCCACGGCAAACCAACCCAGCGCGTGCGTGAGCCGCCACCCCAGGCTCCGGTCAGCGGCAAACAATGCCCAACCGATGCCCCAACCGGCCAGACCGGTGAACGCGATATGTAAAAACGGGCCGAGGAACACTCGCGCACCCCAAATCTGCAGAACCCCCATGATGTCTGAGGATGGGTGGATCGGCGACATCACGATGCCGTAAAGCAGATTTTCAAAAGATTCAAAACCTAAGCCAACCAGCATGCCGATGACAAAACCATGCCACGGGCGGTTGAGCTGCTTAAACGCCAATAAAATAAAAACTACGCCGGTGGCTTTCGCGATTTCTTCTGGGTACGCCCCGCCCCAGGACGCGGCTGTTGTCGTGGCGCCGGTATGTGCGGCAAGGTCAATAATCGACGGTGCGCTCACCGACACCAGCGCGTAGCTGGTGCCCGCACCCCACAGCACCGCCAACAACGCGGGTGCCCAGCCCTGGTATGGCCACAGGCGGGTCTTGCGAACCACTGCGATGAGAATACCCAAATACAACACAGTGAACACTGTGCTGATTACCGCTGGCACGGGGAGGGCGAGAGCATGCGTCAGCACCGGCAGAGCCATGAATGGCAAGCCCAGCAGGATGAACAAAAATAGCGAATAGCGGAATAATTTACTCATGATTATGCGACCCGCCTGACGGTGTGTGCTTGTGTGTTGCTGTGTGTTTGTGCGCTCGTGTGTGTTTGTGTGCTCGGATGTGGTGCTGCGTTATGCACGGGTTGTGGTTCTGGGGCTCGCAGCGGATTGTCTGCCGCATCGCTGCCCGTTCCGGTATAGCTTTGTAGCAGCTCACGGACGATTTCTGGCAATTCCTCGCCGGAAATTTCCCGCCAGGAGCCGGTGACAATATCTAAGTTTTCGTTGATGCGCCCGCGGAACACGATGACCTGGGAAGCGCCGAGTTGGCTCGTCGACATGGCGATACCGTGGCCGTTGGGCTCGATAAGCAAACGCTGTTCGCCTGCGCGCAGAATATCGCCTTCGGGCAGGTCGGTGCCCGTCACAAAACGAAACATGCGGCGCAGCGTCAGGTCCGGATCACCGGCGTGCGGGGTAGTCAGCGATTCAATATGTAGACCAGGGCAGTTCCAGCCCTGCCCGGTCAGCGCCATGGCATCAACGGGGCATTCCCGGTCCGCTAGGCGTATCTCTGCACCGGCCACAGGGTCTTTCACCACCAGGGGGGTGGTGGCCTGCTGCGCCGACGGGGTGACCTTGTTGAGCACCACCGGAGCGAGCATGGCGGCGACGACCACCAGGACAAGCACCACCCACAGCAACGTGGTGCGTTGCGGCTGGCTACGGTACAAGCGCAGTTGGGTGGGGCGCAGATTGGGCAGAGAAACTGGAGCGGGCATGCTAGCCAGCCTAGTAAACTAGACAAACATGAATGACCTATATAGCTATGTCAACGGCCCGTGGTTGGAAAACCATGTGATCCCGGACGATCGCGCCGTGGATGGCACCTTTCACAAATTACGTGATCAGGCCGAAGAAGATGTTCGCGAGATCGTGAACGAGGACAACGGCCGCGCCGGTAACCTGTTTGCCTCTTTCATGGATACCGAAGGCGTCAATGCTGCTGGGTTGGAACCGCTTGCCGACGACTTCGCCAAGCTTTCTGTCGCTGATATTGGTGAGTTTGTAGAAAACCTGGGTGCACTGGAACGCGTCGGCGTCGGCAGCCCGCTGACGTTCTGGGTAGAAAAGGATTCTGGCAGTGAAGATTCGGTGGCCTACCTGGTGCAATCCGGGCTTGGTCTCCCGGATGAGGCCTACTATCGCAGCGAAACCCATGCGGAAACCTTGGCTGCCTACCGCGAGCACGTCGCAAAGATGCTGGGCTTTGTGGATCCCGCGAAGCTGTTCGGGTTGGATGCCGACGTGGCCGCAGAGCGCATCGTGGCCCTGGAAACCGAAATCGCCTCTGGGCATTGGGATGTGGTTGCTAGCCGCGATGCCCTGAAAACCTACAACCCGACGGATTTCGACGAGCTGCCAGAGTTGATCCAGCGCTTGCTACGTGGTGGCAACTTGCCGGAGCACCGCCTGGTGAACATGATGCCGAGTTATGTGGAACATCTGGTTGGGCTGCTTACCGACGACCGGTTAGCGGACTGGCAGCTGTGGGCCACCTGGCACATTCTGCTCTCCCGCGCGGGCATTCTGCCGGAAGAAGTGACCGAGGCGAACTTCAATTTCTACGGCCGCCAGCTCACTGGTTCCACCGAGCAGCGCGATCGTTGGAAGCGTGCTGTCGGAATCGTGGAATCTGTGGTGGGGCAGGAGATCGGCAAACTCTTCGTCGACAAGCATTTCCCGGCCTCGTCTAAGGAAGACATGCTGGAGCTGGTGGATTACCTGATTCGCGCCTACCGCCAGCGCATCTCTGAGCTGGAGTGGATGACGCAAGCTACTCGTGAACGTGCGTTGGAGAAACTGGAACAGTTTAAGGCGAAAATCGGGTACCCGGATACCTGGCGGGACTATTCCGGCTTGGAGTTCTCCCCGAAAGGTGCCGATCTGGTGGCAAACGTGCGCGCCGGGGCTGCGTTTAGCCATGACTATGAGCTGGGCAAGGTTGGCAAACCGGCGCGTCGTGACGAGTGGGTGGCGAACCCGCAGACTGTCAACGCGTTTTATAACCCAGTGGTCAACGACATCACCTTCCCGGCCGCGATTTTGCGCGCGCCGTTTTATAACCCAGAGGCGGATGCCGCGGAGAACTTCGGTGCGATTGGTTCCGTCATCGGGCACGAGATTGGTCATGGTTTTGACGACCAGGGCTCGAATTACGACGGCCAGGGCAACCTGAACCAGTGGTGGTCGGATGAAGACCGCGCGGCTTTTGATGAGCTGACCGAGAAACTAGTGCAGCAATTCGATGGTTTGGTGCCATCAGTACTGCAGGCCGCGGGAAGCGGTACAGACGGTTCTGCCGACAACGCTGAGAGCACCGACAGCGTTGAGAAGCCGGGCGTGAACGGTGAGTTCACCTTGGGTGAAAACATTGGCGACCTGGGAGGATTGGGTATCGCCGTGGTGGCGTACCGGTTGTATCTGCAGGATCGCGGCATGAGCTACGACGACACCGCCGTGGAAGCCTTTGCGGTTGAAGGCGCGCAGCCTGAGCTTTATGAGCGGAAGTTCAACGGCCTACAGCGGTTGTTCCTGGCCTGGGGGCGGGTCTGGCGCACTGCGATTCGCCCAGAAATGGCGAAGCAGTACTTGGCCATTGACCCACACTCACCAGCGGAATTCCGCTGTAACCAGATCGCAGCAAACATCGATGAATTCTACGAGGCCTTCGAAGAAGTCGACACGGATTCGCCGATGTATTTGCCGCCGGAGCAGCGCGTCAGTATTTGGTAACTACTGCGCAAGTAGCTCGTAGCATGCAGCACGCAGCTGCCTGCGTTATTTCACCGTGAGGCTGGCGAGGACATACTCTTCGCCATTGTCGCGGTGCACGCCCAGCAAGCCATAGGTGTCTTTTTCATCTTGCTCGCTGGGCGTTAATTCTGTGCGGAAGTGCAGCTCAAAGTTTTTCACTTCACCGTCGACGTTGACGGTGCCTTCCGCGAAATCAACGGTGCCCTTGTCTAGGTGTACTGCGCTGATGTGGGCATCGGGGGATTTTCCGGTGCCGCGGATGGCGAAAATCGGGATGATGCCGTTGGAAAACGCCGCACCCCGCTGCCCAGTCATCATGGCGCGTACCCACTGTTCGACGGCGACGGAATCGCATAGTCCGTAGGCCACGGAGCGTTGCCCCAGTACAGAATGTTGCATGGACACGATCGGGTTATCTGCCGCGCGTGGGTCCAGGTTGTCTGCGGCGCGGTAGCTGAGTGATAGTTGGCGGAGCTGCTCGGAATCGTCGGTGCCCACACAGACCTCGATGCCGACTTCCCCGGCCGGGTCCACCAGGCGGTAAAAGCCCTGCAAATCGGTGATATTGCCGTATTGTGCGGCGATTTCTTCTTTGCCTGGTTGTAACTTCGCATTAAAAATTTCTGCGACTGCGGTCATCAGGGACTCCTTTCACATGGATCACTGTTGGGCCCCATAGTACCGAGCCAGGCCTGCCTGACGTCTGGATTAGACGGCTGGACCCGACGCCTGGATTAGAAGTCTGGACTAGTCAGCTGGACTAGCCACGTAAACTACAACCCATGACGGAAAATAGTGCGATCAATAAAAACGTCAGCAAGCAGCGCCCAGAAGGTTTAAGTGCGGAAGAAGCACGCATGTACGACGATTTTCAGATCGGCGGCCACGAGCGCGAGATGCCGGAAAGCGAACGCTTGGAGCAGCTGGCGTCGTTTATTGATGCTCACTACGATAAACCCGCGGGCTGGGAGGCAGAGGCCGGGAAAAATGCCTCTGAGTATGCTGCATCTGCACAGGCCGACGCAGCCCAGTTGGGAACTGACCACCCAGGCAACCAGCTTGCCGACGCGCGCGCAGAAATCGAAAATTACCTGGCCCGCCTGCCGGACCGCATCACCCACGCTGCGATGATCATGCTGGGAAGCGCGGTGGATCATTCGTTGCCAGTTACGGCCTATGCCCAAGGAATCGAGACTCGGGACGATGAGTTTGGCCGGTGGTACCTGCCAGAAAACCCACGTGGGGTGGCCGTCGCGGTGGTTGGTGGCTGGTGGTATGCCGGTGCTGCCCGCGAAATGTCGTGGGAGCCGGAGATTGCCGCATTGGCTGGTTATTCGCAGCGGGCAATTTTCAGCGTGCATTTTCCTTTGTTGCCGGAGGCTTCTGTTGCAGAAGCTAGTGCATTTGTACGCCGTGCGGTGGAGGCAGTGCGTGCTTCGGCGGAAACCACTGCAGAAAGCAACGAATTGCTCGCGTGGGGCAAGTGGGCTGGGGCCGATTTGTTGCTGGAGCACGCTGATCTGGTCGACGCCCTGGTGCTCACTTTCGGGAGTGCAGATTCTTCTGCGGTTGCGGGCGTCGGCAAGCGGGTGGTGCGGCAGCAACTTACCGCACACCGCCACGTTGCCACGCCTACCACGGCGCGTGCGGCAGTCCGGGAAATTGCGGAGTTGTGGGGAATTCGCTGATGCCAATTGAGCCAAACGAGCCGAATGCGCCAAATGAGCCAAGTGCTCCGCGGCTGCAGACCGATCTCAGCGTGATCATGTCGGTTTATCACAGGGACCAGCCCGATGCCTTGCGTGCGTGCCTGGATTCTTTACTGCACCAGACGCGCCCGGCGGAAGAAATCCTCGTTACCGTCGATGGCCCCGTTGGGCAGGAGCTGGACGCGGTGTTGGCGGAATATGCCGATCGCATCACGCTGTTTCGTTTGCCAGCAAACTGTGGGGCTGCCATCGCGCGCCAACGCAGCTTAGATGAGGTCACAACCACCTACACCGCAGTGATGGACGCCGATGATGTGTGCTTGCCGCACCGCTTTGAGTTCCAACTGGCCGCGCTTGCCGACGACGACCTGGACCTAGTGGGTGCGGCCATGTATGAATTCGACGGGGATGGTGACGGTGAGCCGGAAGAACTTATCGTGGCGCGTCGTCCGGGAACGCCGACCGAGGAAATTGCCAAGAAAGTAAAAACGGTGACGCCGTTCAACCATCCGACGATCATCATGCGCACCGAACTCGCACGCGCAGCTGGTGGCTATCGTCCTGTGGCGTTGTTGGAAGACTACGACTTTCTTGCACGCATGCTGGCACACGGGGCAAAGGCCGCAAACTTAGTGGAACCTTTATTGTACTTTCGGGTGAACGATGCGATGTTTCAACGCCGCTTGCATAAAAAGGCGTTTGTTTCCGAATGGCGGCTGCAGCGTAACTTGGTCAGCTATGGTCTGATCTCGTGGCCCCGGGCCGTGTTTAATTTTTTCGCGCGTAATACTTTCCGGGTACTTCCGCCGCCGCTGCTGCGATTTGCGTATCGGGTGTTGTTCCGGTCAGAAGCCGGGGCAGGAAACAGCTAAAGGAGCAAATTCGTGCGTTGGATGACTGTAGCGATGGTGTTTGCTGCCGCCAGCGGATATGTGGTCATGGTGTTGGCCGCTGCCGTGCTGAGCACTGATGGGGCCGACCGTTGGTTGGTGTTTTGGTCGTCGTTTTTTGCGGTCGCGGCTGTGGCTAACGGCATGCTGCAAGAAACCACTCGGGCGGTGGGGGAGGCGCAAAACCAGGAAGGGCAAAAAGCACAAGAAGCGCAGGAAAGGCAGAAAGCGCAAGACGCACAACCAGTAGCCGCACCTGCTGCTACTACCGCTGCGCGCCCGAATAAACCAGCAAATCCACTGCGCACAGGCGGGATCATTGGTATTGGCTTGGGCGCATTAGCGGCGTTGACGGCCCTGTGGTGGGCGCCGTCGGTGGCGCCAGAACATTCGTGGTGGGCGGGCATCCTCATGGCCGTCGGTATCGCGAGTATCTTCGTGCAACAAACCGTCGCGGGCTTGTTATCAGGCACAAACCGGTGGAACCGCTACGCCGCCTTATTGGGGATGGATGCTGCGCTCCGCTTGGCGATCGCCGGGTTATTATCCCTGGATTATTTGACCGTGCAGATGATCCCACCAGCGGGCTACCAAATTGGCTTCATGATTGCGACGGTTTGCGGCGCGATCTCGTGGATCATCGTCATCGCCGCCTCCCGCGACCGGCGGAGCATCGTGCACGCCGAGGTCGATGTCACGGGTCGGCAGCTGTGGCGCAACAGCCTGGCTGCCATGGCCGCTACCGTCGCCACCGCGCTGATGGTCACTGGATTTCCGGCCCTCGTGGATCTCAGCCTGTCGATCTCACCGACGACCACCGCGGTACCTATCGCTGCCTTGCTGTATTGTGTGATGCTTACCCGCGCCCCACTTCTGGTACCACTGACAGCATTCCAATCCGCCGTCGTCATGTTCTTTTTGCGCCGCCGCGAACAACCACTCGGGGCTTTGCGTGCCCCGGTGGCAGGTCTGGTTGGGCTCGGTATTGTCGGGGCAGGTTTAGCCTGGGCAATTGGGCCGTGGTTGTTTGGCCTGTTTTTGGATGATGATTTCATTTTGCCCGGCTCAGTGCTCGCGGTATTGACAGCGGCATCGGTGGGAACTGCACTGTTGATGCTGACCGGTTCGGCGGTGCTCGCGCACCAGCGGCACCGCTCGTATACCCTCGGCTGGTGGGCAGCAGCGATTGCTTATATATTGCTGCTATTGGTGCCGTTGGATCTGGTGACCCGTTCCGCGTTGGCCCTCGCGGTTGGCCCCTTGGCTGGGGTGGCCTGGCATGTCGCCACACTCGCCCGGCTTCGTCCAAAATATGCGTCTGATTAGGATATAGTAACGTTTGATGAAATATTCCGATGTCTGGCTGGTGATCCCGTGCTTCAATGAAGCGACGGTGATCCGTGACGTAATCGCAAACGCGCGAAAGACCTTTCCAAATATCGTCGCGGTTGATGATGGCTCCAAGGACGGCTCACCAGAACAAATCCTGGCTGGCGGCGCGCACCTGGTGCAACACCCAGTGAACTTGGGGCAGGGGGCGGCGATCCAAACCGGCGTGGAATACGCGCGTGCACAACCCGGTGCACGCATTTTTGTCACCTTCGACGCCGACGGGCAACACCAGGTCCACGACGTGGAGAATATGATTGCCCGGTTGCGCCAAGATGACCTAGACATCGTTGTTGGTACGCGTTTTGGCGCTTACGAACGCGAATCTTCCCAGGTTCCGCTGCTGAAGCGCATCGTGTTGCGCATCGTGGTGGCACTGTCGCCGAAGCTAAAACGCCTGGGCTTAAGCGACGCCCACAATGGCTTGCGCGTGATGGGGCATCGCTTCGGCAATGCACTGCAACTACGCATGAACGGAATGAGCCACGCCAGTGAATTCGTGGACATTATGGGCAGCGGCGATTGGGCTGTGGGCGAAGAACCCGTCGACGTGCTGTACACCGAATATTCCATGTCGAAGGGCCAGTCACTGTTCAACGGTGTCAATATTCTTGCCGACGGGCTACTGGGAAAGAGGCTGGATTAAATGTTGTTGATTCAAATTCTGCTGGTCATCGCGGTTGCCGCGTTGACGCTGTATTTCCTGAGCAACCGCCGCAAGGCACGCGCGAAAGCCGGCGTGAAAATCGGCTTCGTGACATTTCTGATCCTTGCTATTTTCGCGGTGCTGTTCCCCGACGCGACGACGTGGGTGGCGCAACTGGTAGGCGTGCAGCGGGGAACCGATTTGATGCTTTATGCGCTGATCGTAGCCTTCGTGTTTGTCACGGTCAGCTCGTATCTGCGCTTCCGCGAACAAGAACTACGCTTTGCTCGGCTGGCGCGTGCGGTGGCATTGAGTAATGCCCAGGCTCCGGATGATCTGAATGATGCGGACGATCTTAAGGGCGCGGATAATGCGGAGGATGCGGAACCAACCGGTGCCAGAGAAAACCGGGCCTAATAATGATTAGGCCCAGCGGTGACCGGGCTTAGTAGCTACCAGTCCTAGCTGCGACTGGTCCTAGCTGCGGAAGTATTCCACGGTTTTCGCCACACCTTCTGCGATATCTACCTGCGGGCGCCAACCTAACAACTGCTCAGCTTTGGCTGGGTTCAGGCAGCTGCGTGGCACATCGCCCAGCCGCGCCGGGGCAAATTCTGGGGTATCCGGGGCCCCAGCGGCCGCGGCAACCAAGGTGTGCAGCTGCCGGTCTGAAGTTTCCACACCCGTACCGATATTGAAGCGCTCGCCACCACCTGCGGTGCCAGAAGCCGCCAGGTAGGCCGCGACTACGTCATCGACGAAAATATAATCCCGGGTATTGCTCCCGGTGCCGAAGACTTTCGTGGGCTCACCGGACAACAACCGCTGCGCGAAGATCGCTACTACGCCGGCTTCCCCGTGCGGGTCTTGCCGCGGGCCGTAGACATTCGCCGGTGCAATATGCGAACACTCCAGGCCGTAGAGGTGCCGGTAGGTATTCAAATAAATCTCGCCAGCTGCCTTGCTGGCCGCATACGGCGAGTGCGGATCAATTGCGGTGGATTCATCAACTGGGTAGTCGTCCGGAACCCCATAAATAGAACCACCGGATGGCGTACCAACAATTTTGCGGACCCCAGTTTTCCGTGCGGCTTCGGCCAGACGAATCGTACCAATAATATTGGCTTGCGCATCATGCAATGGATCCGTCACGGAGTGGCGCACGTCGATCTGCGCGGCCAGGTGGAAAATTACTTCTGGCTCATGTTCTGCACAGATGCTTTCGAGATCGCCGGTGATGATGTCGGCTTCCACGAAACTGAAACCGTCATGGTCGCGCGCCAGTTCTAAGTTGGCACGGTTACCCCGACTGAGGTTGTCTAGGGCGACAACCTCGTCGCCCCGTGCCAAAAGTTGATCGACCAATGTAGAACCGATGAATCCGGCGCCGCCGGTAACCAAAGCCTTCATGCCCCTAAGGTTACGCCTTCCGCCCTATGGTGTCTGCGGCGGGTATGGGCTATTCTCCAGGATCTTTTCCAATTCTGCGGCACTAAACATTTCGTCGACGGCGTAGATGGTGACTTCGCGGTGGCGGTACACTTCGGTGAGTCCAGGCGCGGTATCTCGCAAGTTCAGCAAGACGTCATTGGGTGGTTGCTTTTCTGGACCCCAAAAATTCGGTGGACTGATGAACACATAGTTTATGTTCATGCGTTTGAGGATGGCGTCGACTTCTTCGCCGTCGTTAGTACCCGAACCCGCTTGGTCCAGGGTGTGGAAAAGCGCGGTCAGCTCCGGTTCTACGGCACCGGTATAGAAATAATGCCGTGCGGTGCTAGGAAGCCGGTTATAGGCATACATCCAGCCGCTTCCTTCATCCGGGTTCACAAGAATGTGCCCGTCATAGGCTTTCGGCTGTTCAGCCAACCAATCATAGGCGCGCAGGTCGCGCTCGCTCACCAGGCGGCCAGAGCGCGAATCTTGAGATAGTGCCCGGGCCGGTTCTTGTAACGTGATCAGGGAAGTACCCGCCACGATGGCGATCACGACGCTGGTGGCCCCGACTGTGACGGGTAGTTTACGGATGCGGTCTTTGTTCATCGCCGCGGCTACTTTGTGGATGATCCACCCCAGCAGTAGAGCAGCTGTGGCCGCCACCAGAATGGATACCCACACGTTGATGCGCCGGGCATCCGAATAAAACGGGCTCACAATCTCTTGTAGGAAATCTCCCACCGGGGTTTCAAAATACTTCATGGCGTGCGCAGACAAGGCCACGCCAAAAGCCCACAGCAAAATAGGCCAGACGGTTTTGCGAGCCAGCAAAACCAGCGCACCAATGCCACCGATGATCAGCAAATGCCAAGTAGGGCCAAATTCATTCGTGTGCCTCGTGAGCAATCCCGCAGCCAAACGCCAGCTTTCCGCGCGGTCAATTCCCGGGACTTCGAAGGTACGGGCGAAATCACCGAAATCTTCTGCATCCTCGTTGCCAAACAGAAACACAGCAGCCGGAATGGCGGTAGCCACTGCACCGAGGCCCACCGCGGCCAAAGTTAAGAAATCGCCCAAGCGTGAGCGCGTCGGTGCGAACAGCGCATGGAAAAGCCAGTAGAACACCACCAGGAACACCGCCACCAACAAACCCTGGGGCTGGCTGCTCAGTGCACCAAACAACGCGAAGATGGCAAAGGGGATGGCTCGGCGATCGCGCAAGCAATGGATCGTCAACATCGCCGCCATGACCCCCAGCATCATTGAGGTAGCAGCGGGGATTGCTGCCACACGAATCTCGATCCATGGCAGTGCCGGGAAAAACGCGGTGCCGGCTCCAGCGATGCCGGCCACTGCACGCCCACCCAGCAGGCCAGCCAATGCAGCCACTGCCCAAGGAGTCACCAAAGCCAGCATGATGCCGGACCCGAGGTTGTACTCGGCCATCGTGGTGAGATCCACCCAGCGCGCAGGAATGGAAACGACCGAATGCCACGCGGTGGGGTAGTACATCGGGGCTCCAGTGAACTGGTGATGCAACGCGCCCATCTCGCCCGGAGCCGCAATACCTTCCTCACTGATAAACGCCAGCACATTCGCGTGCCAGTGCGCGTCCCAGCCTTGGAAGACATTGTTGATGCCATGTGGCATATCCGCCAAGTAATTCCAGTACATTCCGCCGATGCTCAGTGCACCCGCGCCCACACCGGCAACCGGAAGCCAATCTTTTGCTTCCCAACGACGGCGCTTCGGCGCTAGCGTCGACGCTACCGGTACGGGCACCAGACGCCCCCACAATTCCGCCAGCACAACGGCAACCAGCAAGGTGATCGCGGCCGTCGGCAAGCGCCAGCCAGCCCCAAACACGTTGCTTATTTGTACACCAGCAGCGACGATGCCAAACGTAATCGCCGGTGCCGCCAGCAGAGCAACTGGCACTGACAGGCGAGCCCGCCAGCCAACCAGCAACCCGGGCAAGATCACCACGGCGATGAGACTGGCGACGAAAATCGCTGCGTCCATTGCTTAACTCCGTTCTTTACGGATTTTCATATCCGAGCTGTGCCACAGACCGCTGCGGGTGTGCTCGCTGTAGTCGATCGTAGCTTCATCCGGGGCATTGCCTGCAGAATCGCGTCGCAGCTCGTATTTGTGCACCGCACCCCAGTCGCGGTTCCAGTCGCCATCCAAATAGCCGGGGATTTCATAGGACCAGTTCACAGCTTCTGCCGTGGCCATCGCGCCACCACCGTAGTAGTCCTGGAAACCGCCCAGCTGGGATTGCGCATCAGAATCCGGCAACACGCGGAATTCTGGGATCTCTGTGACGCCTGCGTAGTGGTCAAACGGGCGCTGGCACGGGAACTGGAAGGCCGTCGACCAGTCCAGCAGTGCCGGGGTATCGCCGTCGAAACGTTGGCTCACCGGCTCCAACTCCGGGTTGCGTGGCGGGGTCAGCGCGATCCAGTCTTCCGGGTCCAGCGAATAGTCCTCGGCCACCAAGCGCACCACGTCGGCGTCTTCGGGGATTTCCTCCAGTGGGAAGCGCAGGTTGCGCCAGTCCGGGCGCTGGCCGACGTCCATCATCTCCACCTTCTTGGTGTTTTTGACCTTGCCATCCGCACCGCGGGTGCCGTATTCCAGCAACAGCTCTTCGCCTTCTTGCTCGATGCCGTTAATGTCGTGGTGGGCGATGCGACCAGCGGCCGAGACCACCAGCAGCGGGGCCGACTCGCGGCGTTCCGGCAGTTCATACCAGCCCGTGCTCAGCTCTGCGGCTGCCTGTGGCTCGGATTTATCCACCCACGAACCCAACACTGGCACCCGGTTATAGTCCAGGTTGAATGGCAGACGGATGGTGGATTCGTTTACGCCAGCATCGGCACGGTTACCGTCCTGGGTCTCCTCAGTCGATTCCGAACCCTGGCCCGCGCTGGTTGGCGAATCGGCATCACCGATCACACCGACAGCAGCTGAATCGCCACCATCCGGCTCGATCTCAGAAGGCACACCATTCGGGGTGAAACCGCGCGAGTCACCAGCCTCGAGCGATTCGCCGAGTTCCCCATTAACCGGACGCAAGAACGAATCATTGGTATTGGTTTCTAACAAGGCGTCGTCGGCAAGCGCGCAATGGTCCCCCGTCAACGCCTGCAGATTTCCTTTGCCGATGGAATACGACGGGTATTGATCTACAAAAGCTTTCGCGAATGACGCCATCGACAGCGCAACCGCTAGCGCAGAAACCACCGCGATTGGTGCCGCCATTACACCAGCCCAACGCGTATTGCGTTCTGGTTTCGGTGAGCGGAAAGAATAAACGACGCCGACCAGCAACACGATCAGAGCCAACAGCAACACAACGTTGGTGGCTTCGACACCGCGCAACTGGATCGTGCGATCCCACCAAGGGATACCAAACGACGACACATACCACCAGGCATTCCAACCGGCCAGAGTGAACGCCAGCAGGAACAACACGCCTGCGATCGACAGCACACGAGCGCGCCGGGAGCGCACCGCTACCTGCGAAAGCACCACTGCACCCAGTGCGGCGATTGCGGCGGCAATACCGGCATAAATACCGAAGTGGTGGGTCCACTTCGTTGGGGTGAACATGAGGAAGAACAGCGAGACGAAGACGATCAACACCAGGCGCAACGCCGGGCCATTCGCCATCTTCCGGTCCCGCACAAATGCGTACAGAATCAGGGCGATGCAGGCGAACATCACCACCGGGCCGAAGCGGCGGGTAAACGAGCCATCCACGGTTTGTTCAAACAAGGTCTGGTAGCGGACGAACTCGAAGAACCACTCCAACGACGGACCGACCTCGCCGCGCACGCGGGTAGATTCCATGACCGTCGCGATGGTTTGGTTGTTGAAGATCATCACCATGATCATGGTTCCGGCAGCCAAAAACGGTGCGATCATCGCCGCGGCCGTCAGCTTGCCACCTTCCAACAACTGCAGGCGGTAGAACAGAATCCGCAGCAAATAAGGCAGCGCGATCAGGAACGAACCGACCGCAAACAGTCCCGTCGGTCCCGCGGCCAAGGTGACCGTTGCGATGAAGGTGCCAATCGCCGCAGGCAGCAGACGCTGAGCCACAATCGCCCGCTCAAAAGATACCCAGGTGAGCACCACTCCCAGGGCGACGAATGGCTCCGGGCGGATACCGTTGTTGAAAGGCAACCAGAAGGCCAAAAACACTAGCGCGGCGGTCCAATGTGCCACGCGTCGTTCGTTCACCATCTCGCCCAGGCGCGGCAGAATCTCGCGGGAAAGTACCCACCAGATCGCCAGACCACACAGCAGCGCAGGCAGGCGCATCCACAGCGAGTTCGTGGATACCGAAGCAAAAAGCGCCAGCAGATCGTAGTACGGGGTACCAAACGGTGATTCCGGCACGCCATACCAGCGGTAATAATTCGCCATATAATCGGCGTGTTCAGTCACCCGCGCCATCGTCAGGATATAGCCGTCGTCCGAGGTGTTTGCACCAAAAACGTGCCAGAACGCCAGCACCGCCACCACTAGGCCATCCAGCGGGCGCAACTTAAACCAATGCGGCGGCAGCACCCGCAGGTCCTTTCGGCCATCCAGCAGATCCATCCGCGCCAAAGCGATCAGCGAAAGCACCATGAAGAACACACCCAGCCCCATCGCCAGCGATTTCGCGAGCGTTGGGGTGGAGGTAAACCGCGAGTTGATCTCCACGTCCACATCCAGGCCTGCTGCGGTCAGCGTGGCCACATTTTCCGGAGTGTCCTCGATCTCGGTGTAAATGCCGGTGACCTGCGGGCGCAGATCATCTTCCGTCTCCGCGGAATGCTTGCCGACGGCTACCTCAGCACCGTCAGCAGTAACCGCAATATCGATCAGTGCGTCGTCGGCAAGCGCAGCGACCTGCGATTCCTGCAGGCTCAGTAGCACCTCGTCGAGCGCAAAAACGTCCAAGCCACCATCGGTAGAACGCACGAATAGCCCGCGGTTGGAGGCCTCAGTGGAATCCTCCGGGACCGTGCCTAACACCAGGGTTTGTTCGTCGCGCAGCTGATCCAGCGCAGAAACCGGAATCGTGGCATGGAAAGATTCCGGGGCCACGGAAATCAGTGGTGCGTTGACGGAATTCAGTGAGTCATTTTGCGGCCAAGCAAACGAGGATTGCGTTTGGGTGACCGGCAGCAGCGGAGTGGCAATAAACAGCAAAAAGCCCACGACGCCGGTGATGATCGCCGTGAGTTGGAGCTTTTTTGCATGTGCGGCTGCGGTGGGGTTCGAGGCGCTGTGGGCACTGGCTGCTCGCTGTGCTGATTCCTCGGTTCCGACTGACTGGGGGTTGAGAGGTTGAGGTGACACAACGTGTCAGTTTAGCCCAGCCGCAGCCGAAAATTGGTCTTGACTGGGCCCTTGTTCTGGCCCATGTGACCAGCGCACTATTGGGTGTGCTTACTTGGTGCGATTAATCACCACATAAGGCCCGATCTGTTCGACATCCCACAAACTTTGGTCTGCGAAAACCTCGGCGTTGAAAAATACCCCTTGATAGGCCACATTCGGGTTATTCGGGTACAGATCCACCGCGATGTGCGTCTTGTATTCCTCGTCGTTTTTATCGCCGCGGAAGACGAAAACATCCGGGCCCTTCCACTGCTCATCCTCCAGAGCGGCGGCGAAATCCTGGGGGTCGGAAAGCTCTTCGAATGACGCTTCCGCCCAATGCTTGATGGTGTCGTTGCGCTCTGTGAATTGCCCCATCGGGTTGGCATAGTGCGAGGTGAAACCATTGAACCCATAGAACGGGTAATAAGACAGCAGCAGGTTTTCGTCGGTTAGCACAACCGTTTGCTGTGGGGAGTGGCCTGCAGCACCGAGCGTCGCGACGATCTTCTGGAAGTATTTCGCCGAACCTGGGGCGAATTGGTCGGCGCGTTCGCCGTAGCCGTCAGTGTCGGTATAGGCGTGGTCAATTTCATCTTCGTTGGTTACGGAAATCTGCTGCGCATAGCCAATGCTGATTGCTACCAGTAGCACTGTGAAAGCGCCGGAGAGCTGGCGGGCGGACAACGTGAGCTTCCGAGACTCGAAAAAGCGCACCACCGCGGTGCGGTCGGCATCGGCGAAGGCGAAAAAGCCTGCGGTTGACAAGATCAGTGCGATCGGTAGTTCGATGCGGAAGCCCAGCAGCGTGGAGCCCAACAGCGTCATCAACATTGAGGCCAGCACCCAGCCGTAGAGCACGATGGTGGCGATTAACAACGGACGGCGCTTGCTGCGCAGCACCAAGTAGAGCAAGCCGAGCAAGCTGAAGAAGCCGAGCGCGGAAAACTCGAAAAATGGCAGCGGAACCTGCGTTCCTTCGGACGGCAGGAAGTGCTGAGCGACTGACGACGGTTTGTAGTCTGCCGTGGCTACCAAATACAGGTATGGGCCCCATGAGATGGCAGCGATAGCCATAGAGCCCAGCCCCATGACCGCCAGGCGGATAAACGGTCCGAGGTTGCGCCGACCCGGTTGGCTGGTCCAGAAATAGTGGATGGTCAGCACAATGGTGATCAGTGCAGTCACGCCGACGAACAGCGTGTACATTGTGGCGGAAACTCCCAGGTAGACCGCCACACCAGCGACAGCCAACCAGGAGCCACGCACTGCGCGGGCAGCCATCACTACCGCCGGAGCGATACCCATGCCGACGATGGCAGCATAAGGTTCATCTGCCGCCATAGAAAGCGTCACCGCAGTATTCGCGAGCGCCAAAGTCGTCGCCAGGGGCAACGATCCGGTTAAGGCTTGCCACACGGGAACGAGCAGCGCGGCGGCCGTCGCCAAGGACACTAGCGCCCACGGCTGATAAACCTCCCAACCGGGCATATCCAGCAGGTTCGCCAAACGCCCGCCACCCCAGAACCAGCCCAGCGGGTAGTAAGTGGGCATATCCAGGTAATTCATGTCCTGGTAGCCCAAGTTGGTGGCGGTGCGGGTGAGGAACTGTGTGCGGAACAGCTGGTCTACTTGCAGGCCGTCAAGCCACAGGCGAGTGGCAGAAAGCGGAATACCCAGCGTAGCGATGGTCAGCCCGGCAGGCGAGAGATAGCTGACTAGGTAAGTCAGCGCGGTACGCCATTGGGGCTGTGCGCGGTTGTCAGTTTTGCGCCACTGCCACAACAACACGGCCACCAGCACGAGCAAGCCGACCGCGAATGCGGTGGCCAGCGCGCGGGTGACCATAGAGGTATTAAAAGCCGGTAGATTCGTTCGATCCAGGATGATCCAGGCGACGAGTGCGACGACAAAACTGCCCAGCCCCGTGCAGGCTAGGGCCGTGAAAATCTGGGGCCGGGTGAGTTGGTCTGGTTTGTTCATTCAGGGTTTCTTGTCGGGCAGGCAGGAAGCTTAGAACGGCAGGCGACGGAAAATCGCCTGTGGGATGAACTGGAACGCCAGCGAGACGTAGCGGAACAGCGGGTGGACGAAGATATTGTCCTTGCCGTCTTTGATCGCCTCGACGGTGGCCTTGGCGACGTCGTCGACGTTGACGGTCAGTGGCGCCTCGCCGGCTTCCGCCGACATCTTGGTGCGCACCTGGCCTGGGCGCACGACCAGCACGTTCACGCCGGAATCGCGCAGGGCTTCACCCAAGTTGACGTAGAACCCGTCCATGCCTGCTTTGGCGGCACCGTAGACGAAGTTGGAACGACGCACACGCATACCCGCCACCGACGACAACGCGACGATGGTGCCGTGGCCCTGCTGGCGCATTTTCTGGCCGAGTGCCACGCCCACCGACACTGGGCCGGTGTAATTCACCTGGGCCGAAGCCACCGCGGCTTCGTGGGATTGCCACAATTCTTCCTGGTCGCCCAAGGTGCCGAAGGCAACCACCGCGACATCCACATCGCCGGTAGCGAATGCTTCCTCCAGCACGGCTGGGTGGGAATCGTAATCGGTGGCGTCGAAATCAATGACGTTGACCTCGCTGGCACCGGCATTTTCCAGGGTGCGCTTAGAATCAGCCACGCGCGGCGAATCCTTGCGCGCAGCCAGAGTGACCTTGGCTGGGCCGGCCGCCAGCAATTCGCGGGCGATGCCGACGCCAATTTCACTGGTTCCGCCGAGCAACAAAATGTGCTGGGCTTGACCTACAGCATTCAACATAAAAATAGGGTCCTTAAAAATCTTTGGGGATTAGTGCAGCTTGTGGGCTTAGCGTAGCTTGTGGGTTTAGTGCAGTTCCAGACGACGCGACATATCCGAAGCGAACACGCCGGTCGGGTCAATCTGATTACGGGTATCCAACCACGACTGCATCTGTGGGTACATCTGGTGGAATTTCTCCGCCGAGGTACGCGATTCCTTTGCCAAGTACAAGCGGCCGCCGAAATCCAGCACGCGCTTGTCCAACTCGTCCAAGAAGTGCCCCAGGCCCGGTTTGATGGGGAAGTCCACACAAATATTCCAGCCCGGCATCGGGAAGGACAACGGAGCGCGGTTGCCTTCGCCGAAGAGCTTGAAGACGTTCAGTGCACTGTAGTGGCCCGAGGCCTGGATGGAACGGACGATGGACTTCAATTCACTCGTGGCTTCGCGTGGCACCACGAATTGGTACTGCAAAAAGCCGCGCGAACCATAGCCGCGGTTCCACTCGCCGATCAAATCCAGCGGCTGATAGAACTGCGTCAGGTTCTGCACCTGGCCGCGGTATTCACCGGATTTCAGCCACCAAGCCTGGCCGACGGCTTTCATCGTCAGTTTATTCATGGTGAAGTTTGGGAAAATATCTGGCACGGTCACAAGCTGCGGTGCGCTGAACTTCAACGGGTCCTTCGCCAGTTTCGGGGAAAGCTCTTTCAGCTGGTCCAACGTCGCCAAGCTGCCACGGGAAATCGCGGCGCGGCCTAGTTTCGGTTCCGGGCTGATGGCATCGAACCACGCCGAGGAGTAGGTGTAGTTGGTCTCGGAGCCGTCGGCATGAAACTCGATGGTTTCGTCGAAGTTACTGGTCAAATCACCATCGGCAATGAAAAACGCGGTTTCGGTCTTGGTCATGCGGATCGTTGCATGCACGATGATGCCGGTCAAACCCATGCCGCCGACGGTTGCCCAGAACAGCTCACCGTCTGGATCATCCTCGGAGCCTTCCGGCTTCAGCGTCAGGATCTCGCCACTGGCTACCAGCAGGTCCATGGATACGACGTGGTCACCAAAAGAACCAGCCGAGTGGTGGTTTTTGCCGTGAATATCCGGCCCGATCGCACCACCGATGGTCACCTGGCGCGTACCAGGCAGCACGGGAACCCACAGGCCATACGGCAGGGCGGCCTTCATCAACTGATCCAGGGTCACGCCACCATCGACGACCACCAAGGCGGTGTCCGGGTCGATGGAATGGATCTTGTTGAAGCGCTGCATGTCGATGACCAAACCACCCGCGTTTTGGGCCGGGTCGCCGTAGGAGCGGCCCATGCCGCGGGCGATGACGCCGCGCTTGAGGTGGTCGGGCTTGTCAGCGTTGTCGTCGGCAACCTGCTTGACGGCCGCGACGATGGTGTCGAGGTCTTCCGTGCTCAGAACTTGCGCGCGGGTTGGGGCAGTGCGGCCCCAGCCGTGCAGGGTGGCTTCGCTGGTGTGTAATTCCATAATTACTACTATAAGTCCATCAAATGGCGGATGGGGGCAGGCAACTCGTCCTGTGAGGTGATCGTGTCTCCGTCGTATTCGCGCAACAGGCGATAGACCTCGCGCCGGGAGGTGCTATCCAGCATGGGAAGCTCCTCGGCGAACAGTCGCGTCATGAACTCATTGAGCGGCAGGTTGGTTTCCTGCGATGCAATATAAGAGCCGTTCAGACGGTCATTTTCGGCGTCATAGGAGTCTTTTTTCCGTTTTCCGAACATGCTTTAAGCCTACGTGTTCTGGCCTGCTCGTCTACCCTGGGGCGTATGCGCAGGCACAGCAACGTCGTGTATTTGCGGGAGCGGACTGTCATCGTGCGGGCTTCCCTGGTGCGTGACGATTATGAAATTCACCGCCATATCGGGGTCTCCGAATCCCTGGATTTGGCGGAGCTTGCCGACGTGTTGGCCACTTGTTTTGATCTGCGTGATGAGCAAACCCCCTGGCACTTCACGACGACGGGTCGCTTGCCGACGAGCTTGCGTGTAGAAACCTCCCGGCTCGACCCACAGCATCTGGTTGGTGAATACCTGGGCCGCGAGCACGCCGGTTTGAATTTTCACTGGGGCCTGTGGGTCTTTCAGTTACAGACCGTGGAGACGTACCCGCGCGATAAGGAAACCCCGGTGGCGTTGTGCGTCGGCGGCTCGGGCTCGTTTTTGGGCAGTAAATTTGATCTCACCGCGATTAACGCGCAGTTGACGGGGCCGGATGCCATTGATCAGGTGTTGGCGGAGGTAAACCCGGAAGTTGGGGCGTTGATTCGCCGTTCCGGCGTGACGGATCTGGTGCCGTTGTTGCAGGCGATTGATGTGCGCCGAGAGTGCACGGTCGATGCGCAGGTGCGCGCGCGGTTGGAACAGTTGCCGCTGGAAACCGAGCCGCGGCGCAGGGAAGCGTTTTGGGCTTGTGTACTGGGCCTTTCGTGCATGGGTGGGTCGGAAATGACCGACGAGATCGCTGGGGTGTTGTTTGCTGCGCTGGGGCATTCTGGGCAATCAGGCCAGACAGGCCAGACAGGCCAAAGCATTAAGCCACGCCAGTTGTGCGCGGATTCGCTTGCCGTGTTGGCACAGTGTGTGGCGGCGGTGGCGCCGGTGGACCGGTTGGATGTGTATCGCGTGGTGTTGCGCGGTGCCGATGCTGCCGGTTAGGTAGGATCTGTGCAGTTGTTGTTTGCCGTTGCTGGTTTTGCCGTTGCTGGCAGATTGTTTGCCGAGAAAGTCGAGTGAGTTTCATGCCTAAGTTTTCCGCGGTACAGGCGTTGCGTTCGTCGTCGGTGGATGATTCGAAGAAGCTGCAGACGCAGTCGCTGAAATTCTTGCTCACGGGCATCGTTGCCGCGATCGTGGACTTTTCGTTGACGTGGATTCTGCAGATCGGCCTGGAAGCCTTGGCTCCGTTTTGGGCTCGTACCGTTGGTTTTATTTTTGGCACGCTAACGGCGTATTTGTTGAACCGTGCGTGGACGTTCCGGGCGCAGAAATCCTTCCGACGCTTCGCGGCGGTGGCGTTGCTGTACACGATGACGTATCTGATTAACGTCGGTGGTTCGCGCCTGCTTTTCGAGTTGTTTTCGGAAGTTTTCGGCTGGGCAGACTCGATTGCGCTGGCGGTTTCGTTCGTGATCGCGCAGGGTACTGCCACGGTCATCAACTTCTTCGTGCAGCGCCTGTTCATTTTTAAAAACGCTGAGCCGATTTAACGCGCAACCCCCAACGTCAGATTGTGAGGTTCCTTGATGGAGTCAATGGAATCAATGAAAAATACTTTGCAGCCTGCTCCACCTGACAAGATTTTTCTAGCTTATGTCAACCGAAAGCCGCTGGATAATATGGATATGAGGTGGGGTAAGCAGGTCCTAGCTGGCGCCAGTTTTAGTGAAAATGAGGTGTTGGATTGGATAGAAAAAGGTAAACAAGTTGAGCATGATATTTGGTATGAAGAATTAATCCTGGAAAATCCTCACGAAGTCTCCGGCACACCAAAAGAAGTTTTTGTGTATTTCAGTGGTATTACTTGCGAGGGCTGGGAGGAAGACTTTGAGTGGATGGATCCGGTGGGGCGTAGAGCCACTATTCCAATGAATTATGTGGGTGTGCCACGGCCTTGGCCAGCGCAAGCTGAAACCGGAGAGGAATATGGTGACATAGTGTGGAATCGGCAGGATCTTCATCTCTGGAGGGTTCCGTGTCCTTGGATGAGTGCTTATCTTCTTGCCCCGTTTCCTCATGCCAGCAGCCCAGATATAAACTACGGCAAACCTTGGACAGTCTAAATTAATCGATGTTCCCGGCCCGGGCAGCCGACAGCGGTGTCATGGCGCTACCTGCAAAGCCCAGGTAACAGTTTTCTTAGCCCTGAGGTCGACGGAAATCTTCCGTGCGTCCCCGATTATGCAGGCGCAACCAGTTTTTAAAACCAGCGAAATCACGGCGCTGCACCAAGAAGAACCACCCAAAGCGGGCGAATTCCTGCGGCAATAGCTTCTTCATTCCACGCTGCCACAAGATATAACCGCGGTTGCGGTATGTGAAAAATCGCTTTCCTGGATTATCGGGAAATTGCGTGTGCATCTTGCCACCGAGAATCGGCTTGAACTCGTCGGCACCATCCGGGTGTAAATACGCCGCGGTCAGGCACGTGCCAAAACGTAAACCGGAATTGACCAGGCGGCGGTGGTATTCCACCTCATCTCCACGGATAAACAGACGATAATCCGGCACACCGATCTGTTCCATGGCGGCAGCCGAAATCAGCGCGCCGTTAAACAGCGAGGCGATGCCCGGCAAAAACTCGCCGTCCAACTCGTCCACGCGCCGACGCCAAACCAGGCCCTGCCGCAGCGGAAAGGCCAGGCGCTGCGGATCGTTGATATTGCACACGACTGGGCTGACCTGGTGCAGCCCGTGGGATTCGGCCACGGAATACAGCTTGTCCAGCACGTGCTTATCGGCGGGGCGGCCGTCGTCGTCGGCACACCAAATGGCATCCGCGCCCAGCGCGAGGGCCGTGAGAAAACCATAAGCGAAACCGCCGGCACCACCTAGGTTCGTGTGGCTCGGCAAATAGTGGCCACGCGCGCCAGCTAATTCGTCGACAAGCGTTTCCACCGCAGCTTCCGCTCCATTGTCGACGACGATGATCCAGTCAACCGGGTGCGTTTGCGCAACCACCTGCTCAAGCGAGGCACGCAATAATTCGGCACGCCGGTGGGTCACGATCACCGCGGCGGTCGTACCTGTACGGTGTAGCGACGACGTAGAGGCCGGCTCTGGCGAAGCAGAAGAAGCTGTCATGGGATCCATCCTATTGCTGAGGTTGGGGGTAACTCTGGAAACGCTTAACTCTGGAAGCGTCGTACCAGATCACGCACGTAATTACCGGCATCGACGCCTTCGTAATCCTCGACGACGTCCTCCACGCGGCCCACGGAACGGATCTCGCCCTTGTCCACCCATAACGCCGTGTTGCACAACTGCGCCAAGAAATCGTTGGAGTGCGAAGCAAACACCAAAATACCGGCGCGTTTGACCAGCTCTTGCAGGCGCACGCGGGCTTTGGCCATGAAGGCGGCATCCACGGCGCCGATACCTTCGTCGAGAAGCAAAATTTCCGGCTCAATGGACGTGACCACACCCAGCGCCAAGCGCACCCGCATACCCGTGGAATAGGTACGCAGCGGCATGCGCAGGTAGTCGCCGAGCTCGGAGAACTCCGCGATCTCGTCCATTTTCTTTTCCATCTGCTTGCGCGACTGGCCCAAAAACAACCCGCGGATGATGATGTTGTCGTAACCCGAAATCTCCGGGTCCATGCCCACGCCCAAGTCAAAAACAGGCGCGACGCGGCCACGAACATCGGCGCTGCCACGGGTGGGCTCGTAGATGCCGGACAGCAGGCGCAGCAAGGTAGATTTACCTGCGCCGTTGTGGCCGACGAGCCCGACGCGGTCGCCTTCGCGCAGGTGCAAGTTGACGTCACGCAGCGCTTCGACGACGACGGTGTTGCTGGCGTTTTTCCCCAACGCGCCGCCGGCGGTGGACAGCATTGCTTTTTTCAGTGAGCGCGACTTGGCATCGAAGATCGGGAAATCGACGCAGGCGTTGTAGGTATCGATTGAGACCATGGTGGAAACTCCTTAAACAATCCCGCAGGATGAAACCCAGCTAAATTAAACCCAGTAGCTAACGCGGAAACGCCAGCGCTTCATCGCCAGCAACGCCAGACCAAATCCGGCGACGGTGCAGCCCAGCACAACCCACCAGTGGTAGGCGTCGACAGGCTGGCCGATCAGCGGGCCGCGGACGATTTCGAGGTAGTGGAATAGTGGATTCAGCTCCACCAGGCGGGCTGGGCCTTCGATACCGTCGCCGCCTTGTTCTTCCAGCGTGCGCACCGTCCACACGATGGGGGTGACATAAAACAGCAGCTGGGTCCTTG
>NZ_LZMN01000040.1:0-20987 GCF_001665955.1 Corynebacterium sp. EPI-003-04-2554_SCH2473622
GCGTCGCGCTGATGGTACTGCACTCGGGAGGGTGTGGGAGAGTAGGTTGCTGCCGACACTATATAATTTCATGTTTGGTTGTTTGGCCCGTGGTTGGGTGCACCCTGGTGGTGCATTCAACCACGGGCCACAAACATATCCAGACCCATTTTGTTGAAGATATATTTCGCGGTGTGCTAGCTGAGTTGCTGTATGTCTCTAGAGTCTGTATCAGGTATTCTCAAACAAACCACAGACTATAACAGCTCTCACAACTAGGAGTTACCGTGGACCCACTATCTGGAATTCTTCTGCTTGTCATGGGCGTACTCGCAGGCATCATTAATTCTGCTGTTGGATCCGGTTCGCTCCTTACCCTCCCCGTATTGCTCGCGTTAGGAATTCCACCCGGAGTAGCAGTTCGCACCAACACTATTGGAATGATGTTTGCATCCTTCGGGACGGTATATGGATTTCGCCGTGAGATTGCGCGTGAATTCCCTTACCTAGCACCGATGATCATCGCGACTGTGCTCTTTTCCGCCATTGGCTCGTTGCTGCTCTTAGGTGCTTCTGCGCGAGCCCTTGACTTTGTGATTCCAATTTTAATTATCTTTGCGCTAATCCTAGTCATATTCCAACCGCACATCGTACGGGGTCTTTCCCAGTGGAAAAACAGATCCAGTCATAGCAGTCGCCAAAACACAAACATTCCGCCACTGTACGAACCCATAGGTACGCAGTACCGCAAACCCGCCTTAATAGCCCCCATGGGTTTAGCAGCGATGTATGGCGGTTTCTTCACAGCCGCGCAAGGCATCATCTACATGGCAATCTTAGGTGTTGGCACCGGACGCTCCTTTAAAGACGTAAATGCAGCGAAAAATCTGCTATCGATGATCGTCAATGTCACCGCGGCCTTAGTCTATTTCGCAGCTTTTGTATTTTTTGGTGCTGACGTTCTTTGGTTTGGTGTATTGATTCTGGCGATCGGCGGCTTAGCCGGTGGGTTACTCGGGGCACGGATCGCTAAGAAAGTTTCTAATCGCGTTCTCAAAGGCGTTATTGTGCTTGTGGCCGTTGTCGCGTTGGTCCGTCAGTTTATTTAGGTTCTTGACCGTTGCGCCCGCTTAATCCAGGTGCAATAAATCCATCCGCGTTTTCTGCACGTCTTCTAGCCTCTCGATATTTTTTTGCAGTTTTGCCCATTGTTCATGTGGGATCGAGGTTCTCGCGACACGTACCACCTCCGGGTCCGGTGTGCCCCAAGCAATAGGCATCGGGCTAATCTGTGCCCAAGTATCCGGACCTGAAGAATTACGTTGCAAACGCCCCGTGACTGCTGCGACCGGAATCTGCGCGCCCTTCTTTTTGTGCTCAAGACCGGGAATATTGGAGACTGTCCGTAGCGCCAGCGCGGGGCGTGGTTCCGCATTCGGATCGGTGGCTGAATTCACCAGCGCCATGATCACCATGTCTCTCTCATTGACTTTTGCGATTACCGCCGGTGCTAATGGGTAACGGTCATACAGCTGCTGTGCTGTGCCTACCTTTCTCGAGCCTGCGACGCCGACTATCGCCATCATTATGCCGAATAAGCCTAAACCGAGCCCCACAGTAATGCTCCATATAGGTTGCACGAATACCGCAACGAGGATTCCAGCGATGAGCAGTATTCCGCCGAGCAACAACCCAGATACCAATAGCCGCCGCGAATCCCGCAACATTTCGTTATGCTGTTTCGCGAAAGCCTCGTCGACGTCGAATTTGAATACCTTCATTTTCATGGCTTACTCCTTAAAATAATCGTCTTTGGAGGACGGACTGGCTTGTGCCGTCAGGTGTGCGGAGGGGTAAATAAATTTATAGCTGCAGTTGGGCTAGAAACTGCCTTAATCTTCCAGCATTCCTAAGCTTGGAATGTCGTCTGCGTCGACTAACCTGTAGGCATAGCCCTGTTCAGCTAAGAATCGCTGCCGGTGCAGCGCGAAAGTTGCATCGACAGTATCTCGGGTGACCACCGTGTAAAAATATGCAATTTCGCCGGTAGATTTCGGCCGCAACAACCTGCCTAGCCGTTGGGCTTCCTCTTGCCGGGAACCAAACGTACCCGACACCTGGACAACGACGGCGGTGTCCGGCAGATCGATTGAAAAATTCGCTACCTTTGATACCACCAAGGTTGTAATTTCACCCGTGCGGAATTGCGCAAATAGTTTTTCTCGTTTAGCCGCAGACGTTCGCCCATCAATGAGTGGGGCTCCGGTGCGTCGAGCGAGGGTTTGTAATTGATCAAGGTATGCACCAATCAATAAAGTCTGCTTGCCGGAATGTTTGTTGAGGATCTTGTCGACGACCTCGAGTTTTACCTGCGAGCAAGCTGCCAGGCGGTAGCGGTCTTTCGACGAGGCAGTCGCATACTCCATTTTTTCGCTACTCGGCATATCCGCGCGGACTTCGATGCACTCTGCGGTGGCAATAAAACCCTGTGATTCTAATTCTTTCCACGGGGCGTCGTACCGCTTGGGTCCGATTAATGAGAAGACATCGCCTTCGCGGCCGTCCTCCCGGATTAAGGTTGCTGTTAGTCCTAAACGCCGCCTTGATTGTAGGTCCGCAGACATTCGGAATACCGGTGCTGGTAGCAGATGTACTTCGTCATAGATGATTAATCCCCAATCCCGCGAATCAAATAACTCTAGTGCACGATATTCGCCCTTCGTCTTGCGGGTGACCACCTGATACGTGGCGATAGTAACCGGCTTGATTTCCTTCTTTTCGCCTGAATACTCGCCGATTTCTGCGGGCTGCAGGCTGGTACGCCGGATAAGCTCATCGCGCCACTGGCGCCCAGCGATCGTGCTGGTTACTAGAATTAAAGTCGTCGCCTGGGCTTTCGCCATTGTTGCCGCGCCTACCATCGTTTTCCCTGCGCCACATGGCAGTACCACTATGCCTGATCCGCCTTCCCAGAATGATTCGGTGGCGTAACTCTGGTAATCACGCAGTTGCCAGTCGACGGTTTCTGTGGATAAAGAAATTGGGTGTGCTTCGCCGTCCACGTAACCCGCAAGATCCTCGACGGGCCAGCCGACTTTCAGTAATTCTTGTTTGAGCCGTCCACGCTCTGAAGGTGGGACTGAAAACGTGTCATCATCAATGCGCGCTCCGAGCATTCCGGCAATGGTGCGGTGCCGGGAGACCTCTTCGAGTACGGTTCGCTCGGTGGTTTCTAGAATGAGCCCCTGGGTGGGGTGATTTTGTAGCCGTAAGCGACCATAGCGCGACATCGTTTCAGCGGTATCAACCAGCAGTGATTGCGGAACCGGAAATTTTGAGTAAGTTTCCAGCACATCGACTACCTGCTCAGCATCAAAGCCGGCGGCACGCGCATTCCACAAAGCCAAGGGGGTAATTCGGTAGGTATGTACATGTTCGGGAGCTTTCTCTAATTCCGCAAAAGGCGAGAGCGCAGCCCGTGCGGCATCTGCTTGCGGGTGGGAAATTTCAAGCAAACAAGTTTTATCTGATTGCACGATCAACGGGCCATCGCCAAAAGACACGAATGTTGCTCCTTTCTCGAACATACAGTCTTTTCTATGGTACTAGCCTGCGAGAAGTGCTGGGCTGCGGCGGATCAGATGGTTTCTAATAGACTGGCAACTAGCATCACCGTTACGCACGGGTTAATGTGCAACCAAGCCGTAGTAAAAGTTCGATGCGAGTAGCAGTGCATAGTCTGAGGGAGGAAAACAATGCCAGGAGTGTTCGATGCAGTTGTCGAGTGCCAACGCTGCCACCACGTAGGGTTTGCCGATCCAGCACAGGGCTGCGCCGAGTGCGGATATGACAAAGTCTCTATCTTGGTGGCTTAATTTTTCTTGTTCTTCGGGCGCAAGCTCGGTGACTTTAGCAGTGCTGTTCTGGAGCTTAGTCCGTGAGCAGTTATTCCGGAACCAACTAGTCCGAGCTAGCGATATCGACGATCCGGTGTAACGGGATCCGTCGCACGGCCCCGTCCTCGGCGACGCTGATATCGACGTTGCCGCCAAAAATTGACAATACAGTGGCTCGGACTTGTTGACGCTGTCCGGATTTATTGGCGTAGCCAACCGTGACAGTTCGGCCGCTGCGTTGAGCAAACTCCACCGTATTGCTGATTTCCGCGGTCGAAGTGGCAGACATCGGGCTCATCGGTGTTGGTGCCACCGGCTCTTCTGTGGGTGATGTGCTTGATTCCGTTGATCCTTGGAGGGATTTCGAAGAAGCGGACGTGGTTTCGTCGGCGGAAGAAGTTGCAGAAGCACCACCGTCTCCTGTCCGCAGCTTGTCGACGAGACTAGCAATCCGTGTAGCATCCGCGCGTGGAGCCGATGCCGCCTTAATGCGTGGCTGTGGCACCCGAGCGGGGCTGTTCCGGATGTCGACTCCATGTCCGTTGCTGTCCTCTGCTATCGCGTAAAAACTGTGCTCTGATAGCAGCTGCACGACTGATGCCACTGGTCTTTGTGAAATCAGCACGGTAGGAGCAATGCGATGGACGGCAATTTCTGCAGCAACCGCGGAATGCTCTAGCAGGTCTAGCGTTTCCGGATCTTCACAGCGTAGGTAAGACACTGCGGGACCAGTGCGTAAACCACCATGATGGCGGGCAAGTTCATGAATCACCGAGATTATGGAATCTGGCACTGTCGTCAAGCTGTGGGCATGCAAAAAATTAATTATTTGTTTGCCAGAGCGCCCCGCATCCAGTCCGCGGCGTATGGATGATTCTGCTATCCGATACAGACTGGCTAAGCCTGGCGATTCCAGATCTGCGATCAGTTCCAGTTCAGTGCGCACCGCATTCTCCAGCGGCCCGGGACACATGATCGTGAAATCAGCTTGTACGATGAATTCACTTATCGCCGTCGGGCAGAGCTCGCGGGTTGCAACCACTACCGCATCGTCGGGATCTTTCGTACCGGAAGTTTTCTGGTCCTGGGGGTCTAGCTGTGCAGCTGAGGGGGCGCTGTTCTCGGCGTAGTCGTCGGCAAGCAGAGCCACCGCGGGGCGACTCAGGCGGCCATTACTGATGGCACCGACCCATTCTGCTTCCCGTAGCAACGGGGTGAGGTGTACCTGGGAGTGCGGGGTGATCAACTTGGGGTAGAGAAATAGTAGATCCTGCCACAGTTCCGGTTCGCTCACGGATCCCTGGGCACTGCTGCGTACAAGGCCTTGTAAAACAAGTCGACGAGAAAACGCTAGGCGATGTTGACTAAATTCCGGGTGCAACAGCCTATGATGGCCGTCTGCACGGGATGATTGCGCGGTTGTGCTGCTGGTATCCGGTAGTAAACCCCACCATGCCCAAGGTGAGTTGATCCACCCGCGCAACAACATTGCCCATCTGGTTGCTAAATCAGATTCCTGCCAGTCATCGGCGCGGCGGGTGGGGGCTAAGTAATTGCCTTCACCTGCGGTAGGCAATGGTTTCGGCTCTCCCGTGCCGAGCAATCCGGCGCTGTAGGCGAGCGCGACCGCACGATAGACATTGGCGGTCGTGAAGTCTAGCTGCTGCGCAAGCAGTTTGCTGCTGCGTTGCCCGAGACCACCGTTTTTCAGCATGGGTACTGGGCTTGTGCCCAAGTACTCAAGCAAGCTGGAGACTGCCCGGCAAGCTTCCAATCCGGCTGCGGTGGCGCTGGAATCTGTGCTGTCCTGTGCGGACTCGGAGAAATTTGGCTTGGGTCCGGAAAGATAATGCGCAAGACAAGCAGCGTCGTCATCCCATAAGCGGGAAGAGATTCGTGAGGAAGGCAACAACTGCAGATCGGTGGCTGGCAAACCGCTGAGGATCCGATTCACTGTGAGTGGTAGTGAGACGGTGGAGTCGGCGACCACGCGGAGTACTCCGGCACTGATCATTTGCGTGATCGGGTGTTCCGGATCGGTGCTTTGCGCGTGCTTCGTGGTACCGAGACCGCCACCAGCGTGGATGCGACGCAGGATTTCTTGATGTTTCGCAGGTAGCTTGTCGACGACGTCGCTGGGCAACGATGGCTGGTGCAATAAACGATCACGCTGGTTTAACAGCGTGTTTATGCGTGCGGGCACCCACAGTTGCTGCGTTGTGCCATCTGTATCTGCGGCAGAGCTGTTCTTTGCCACCGGATAGGGAAATACCAGCGCGCGGTCGTGCAAGTGCAGTAGTACTTGTGAGAGTAGGTCGGGACCTGTGTCTTCGCTGTTCTGGGCCGGCTTGTCGACGCCAGCGCTGCTGCGTGTATCGGGAGCAGAAGCGTCGGCAAGCGATAGCTGTTTCTGGTGGGCATGGCGTAGCTGGGTGTCTGCTAGCTCCGCGACTAACTTCGTGTGCGTTACCGGTTTCGTATGTGCCCCGGCTGCTAGGAGCGCTTCGATGACCGCTAGCTCAATGGAGTTACACTGCTCGAGTGCTCGCGCTAACGATGCCGGGAGTAGTAGCCTGTGGGCTAGTGTGTGCAGATCGTTTGGCTGCGGTATCGCGGTATCGGAGCGGGCTTGTAAAACTTTGGTGAGCTGGGATTTTGTCCGGGTGCGTAGCCATTGTTCGATAAGCGGCGCAGGCGAGTGAGTGATTGGGTGATCAGCCATAGTACTGCTAGATTTTACTCCGCTAAGTGCTGCGGGGGTCCCGCTTACTTTTTGCGGGAATTTTTGGCACAATGAGGTTTATGGCAAACGTAGAAAAAATCAACCCCGCATGGCCGACTCACCTGGAAGACGGTGATCACCCGGTCACTGAGTTACATTCGAAATTGACCGGCGCTTCCAGCCCATTCGGCGATGATCTGGTGCTGCCGATTCCTGCCGAAAAGTTGAACTACGTGCACCCGTATACGCGCATTAACAAATAATTAGTCAGCACGGTTCGCGCCTACATTGTGTGCTCGCAGCTGTGCCAGTTTATAGATGGCAAAGACCGTCAGTCCTAACTTCGCTAGGACTGACGGTCTTCATCTATCGCTGTCGTTATGGCGTAGGCCAAGCAGCCAAATGGCGGCTGTGGCCAAATCTTCGCGTTTTTTTTGGGGGGGGGGCTAGCGCAGGTTCAGGATGGAATCGATGGCTCCGGCGTTAGCTTGGTAGAAAGACTCCAGGCTTGGGG
Source organism: Corynebacterium sp. EPI-003-04-2554_SCH2473622 (assembly GCF_001665955.1). Lineage (NCBI taxonomy): Bacteria > Bacillati > Actinomycetota > Actinomycetes > Mycobacteriales > Corynebacteriaceae > Corynebacterium > Corynebacterium sp. EPI-003-04-2554_SCH2473622. Next base: position 7,112 of record NZ_LZMN01000040.1, read on the forward strand.
CGCCAGCGATAGCGCCTTTAGCCTGTGCTAATGCGTGTTGGTAAGCGTCTGCAATTGGTGCAGGAATTGCCAAGCCGTAGTTGGCCAAAGCGGCTTCGATGCGCTGGTAGAGGTCATCGATAGCTTGGAATTCATTGCCCCCAGTTGGGGCAGCGGCTGCGCGCTGGCCAGCGTACTGTGCCGGCTGAGCTGGTGCCGGTGCAGGAGCTGCCGCAGCACCGTTTGGTGCGCGGTCCAAGTTAGGAGCAGAGTTCAGACCGAGCTTGGCTGAGCACGCTGGCCATGCTCCCCAGCCTTGTCCAGCCAAGGTGCGCTCTGCGACCCAGATTTGCTGGGATTTTGTGGCCTGGTGCGCAGCGGGGGCGAACTGTCCACCGCCGAATGCGTGCCAGGTGGAATTGGTGAACTGCAGGCCACCGGAGAAACCGTTTCCTGTGTTGATGGACCAGTTGCCGTTGGCCTCACACTCGGCCAAACGATCCCAGTCTGAGATTGGGGCAGCGTTGGCAGCTGGGCTGAACAGTGCAGCGGAAGCGCCAACTGCGGCGGTGGCTGCTGCAAGTTTGGTCATGCGCTTGTTCTTTACGTTGCTGTGGCGTCCCATTGGATTTCTCCTTGTGCCGCATACTAAACCCGGGTGTAACGATTGTTGCACTGATCGTGTTGCACTGATCGTACCGGTCGTGTCGCGCCCTGTTCGGGTTTGTAGTGCGGTCTTGTTTGTGGCAGGTGCGCGATGGTGACCGTGTGCCTGCTTAGAAAGCCTAGCGATTTATAACGAATGTGTCACGCTTTGGCGCAAATATGGACACGAGATCGTGAAACATGTGGTGAAAGTTAATTGAATCGCCTGAAAGCTGCAGGTAATGAATGTGTGTGAAGTATCCCATAGTGTTTTGCTGCTTGGGTGCCCTTGCGGGTTGTCTTTGACGGCTTGTCGTTATCACAGACCTGTAACCTGCGGGCAAGATCACCTTGGCAAAAGGTTGGTGGGCTAAAAGCATGCCGGATATAATGGAGCCTTTACGCTCACTAGCTGGCGCATGGAGAAATTTTAGAACCTGAACATGCAGGCGGCGTGAACGCGCAACAACGGTAAACAACACAACAACTGTGAAGGTGGTGACGATCGTGCCGATCGGAAAAGTGAAATGGTACGACGCAAAAAAGGGGTTCGGGTTTGCTTCTAACCCAGGTGAAGACGATGTTTTCGTCGGCAAGAACGTGCTTCCTAATGGCGTCGATGAACTTCTGCCAGGGCAGCGCATTGAATTCGACTTCGCAGCCGGCCGGAGGGGGCCACAAGCGCTCCGCGTAAAAGTACTCGACAATCCACGGCGCAAAGCTGGTATCGCTCGCAAACCGGAAGAACTACACTCGCTGGTTTCTGATGTCATGACGGTGCTGGAAAGCCAGGTGCAGCCGGCTTTGGAAGATGGCCGCTACCCCGACCGCAAGACTGGGCGTCAGGTTTCGGAGATCTTGCGTGCTATTGCAAAGGATCTGGACGCTTAACAGCCCCCACAGCCTACTGCTCCGGTGCTGGTTTTTGTGCTGCTTCTTCATCCAGCGTGGAGATTGACCAGACAACCGAATATGGGGTCTCTTCGCCGGCATCATCGGTGCCAACTAGAACCGTAGAAATTTCCACGACGAGTAGGCGGGCGTCTTCGGACGTGCCGGGAATTTCTACGGAATCGGTGTCATAGGCGCCGTGAAAAATTTGATCGTTGGCGGTGGGGTCATCGTAGATGCGCAGTACCCGCCAGTCCGAGCTATAAACTTCCTCCGGAATGTCGATGTGCAGGGTTTCATTTGCGTCGACAAGCAGCTCGTCGACCTGCCCCTCTGGGCATTCTTCACCTAATTCGCAGACCAGATACGGGCTAATTTCAGCCTCACGATCACCGACGCTGGCATGGAGCGTGATCTCATGCGGATCTGCGCTTGGTCGGTTCTTCCACCAATTTTGGAAAACTAACGCAGCAACCGCGACCACCACGACCGCGACGATGAGTACCAACACCTGGATCAGCGATTTTCGCTTCGCTTCTTTACGGGTAGCCATGCCCCAAGTTTACTTTTCACTGGTGTGGGTTTTGTGCAACGGGCACAAACTCAACCTCATATAAATCCGGCCACCGCTTACCAGCCAGAAAGAAATGGCTACTCTTTTCGTGGAAAGCAATTCCGTTGAGTACGTGATTAGGGTCTGGGGCTGCATTGTTGTCTAGCTCGGAAGCATCAATCACCGCATCAACTTCGCCTGTATCCGCCGAAAACCGAATGATCTCATCAGACAAAAATATATTCGCGTAGACGGAATCACCTACGCATTCCAACTCATTAATCTTGCCGACGGGAACACCACCGGCAGTTACACGTAACTCTCTTCCGATCAGCGGTTCAAAAGTTTCCGGATCCCGCTTGGTAATGGTATTCGAGCCATCGGAAACCAGTAGCTCTCCTTCGCGCGCACAGATGCCCCAGCCCTCGCCGTCATATTGGGCGCGTCCAATTTCTTGCAAAGTTTGTGGATCGCGCTGAATTGCCTCACCAGCCTGCCAGGTTAACTGCCAAATAGAATTTCCACTGTGAGTAGTAGTTATGCCCTCGCCGAAAAATTCGTCGGCAAGCTCAGCTTGTTCGGTGATCTCATGTGAGGCTAAGTCGGCACGATAAATACGCGATTGCCCCCATTGTCCGGTGCCTACTAATAAGGAACCGTTGTCGTCGAATTCTAAACCTTGTGTAAAGGATTCGGTGGAAAATGGGTAGACGGCAAAGACTTGGGGGACCAAACGCTCTATCGAGCTAGCAGCTAGTGAATCTTGGAGAATTGACTCCTGGGACGGCTGGTTTGCAGTCGTCACCGCGGGGGATGTCTCTCCAGAGGTTTTCTTGGTTTGGTTTCTAGGGCTGTCATCGGAGGTACTGCAGCTTGCTGCCAACATGATTGCAGTAATGCTTAGTGCCACCGCGGAGCGTCGGTGCCGTGAAAATATTTTCCGGTGCTGACCACGCTGGGCGTCAGCTGTAAATATCCTAAGGGGACCCATGTCGTTTATTGTGCCGTATGTGGTTCATAATGGGGGACATGACAAGACCGCCTTCACAACCAGCGCACTCTGCTACAGGTCAGAACGCAGATACTGCAGCAGGTAAGAACCAGCACAACGCGATGGGGCAATCCACAGCCAATACAGCTAATGCGCAGACTGAGCGTGGGTTCCTGGATCGTTATTTCCACATCAGCGAACGTGGCTCCACGGTCCCAGGCGAAATTCGCGCCGGGGTCGTGACCTTCTTCGCGATGGCCTACATCATTATTTTGAATCCACTGATTTTGGGGACTACCGAAGATGTGGAGGGCAATGTCCTCGGCATTCCACAGGTAGCTGCAGTTACCGCATTGGCCGCGGGTGTGATGACGATCCTGTTCGGTATCATTGCGAAGTATCCGTTCGGGTTCGCCGCGGGGCTAGGCATCAACACTTTGGTTGCTGTCACCCTGGTGATGGGAGAAGGTCTCACCTGGCCACAAGCAATGGGCTTAGTGGTTATCGACGGAATCATCATTGTTATTTTGGCGGTTACAGGCTTCCGCGAAGCCGTATTCCATGCCATTCCCGCTGCTATGAAATCGGCAATTGGTGTGGGCATTGGTTTGTTCATCACCATGATCGGCATGGTGGATGCCGGTTTCGTGCGCCGTATTCCGGATGCTGCTGGCACCACCGTTCCGGTGCAGCTCGGCATTGACGGGTCCATCGCTAGTTGGCCCACCTTAGTTTTCATCATTGGTCTGCTGATCTGTGGCTTTATGATGGTCCGCGGAATTCGTGGTGGCTTGTTTATCGGCATCGTCGCCACCACCGTTATTGCCGTGATCGTTGAGGCCATCGCTGAAGCGGGGCCATCGGTGGATGATGCAGGAGAGTCGCACCCCACTGGCTGGAATCTTGCGGTCCCTGCCGTCCCGGATTCGTTGGGTGGTATGCCTGATTTATCTTTGGTGGGCGCTATTGATCTAGTCGGAGCGTTTACGGAAGTAGGCGCGCTGGCCGCTACGCTGCTGGTATTCGCCCTAGTGCTGGCAAATTTCTTCGATGCAATGGGAACCATGACTGCACTGGGCAAACAAGGCAAACTCGTTGATGATGCAGGTAACCTGCCGAATCTGAAAAAGGCTTTGGTAGTTGAAGGCTTTGGTGCCGTGCTTGGTGGCGCGACTTCGTCGTCGTCGAATACGGTTTATGCTGATTCTGCCGCCGGTGTTGCTGATGGTGCGCGTACTGGCTTGGCTAATGTTGTCACCGGTTTGCTGTTTTTGGCCGCGATGTTTTTGACTCCGCTGTATGAGATTGTGCCAATGGAGGCTGCTGCGCCAGTCCTCGTTGTCGTTGGTGTGTTGATGATGGGGCAGGTGAAGGACATTGATTGGGACAAATTCCATATTGCGCTGCCTTCGTTCTTGACGATCCTCGTGATGCCATTTACGTATTCCATTGTCAACGGCATCGGTGTTGGTGTCATAGCCTTTACGATGATGAGCTTATTTGCAGGTAAAGCGCAGAAAACTCACTGGATCATGTGGCTGCTGTCCGGGCTATTTGTGGTCTTTTTTGCAATCGAACCATTGCGCGCCATCGTCGGCTAGCGCTTAATACGAACCCTGCAGGACGCTGTTGCGAGGTACCATCTGTTTATGTTGGAACCCCAAGCCCCGCAGGTGATAACGCTTGCCGACGCGCAAGTAGACGATCCTCGTTTAGCTGACATCCGCCAGCTCAACCATCCGCGCCTGCGCCCGGACCGCCAGCCCCGGTTGGAGATTGATTCATCTGGCGACTATATTCCGGCATCCCGGCCGTCGGTAATTCTTGCCGACGGCGCGCTCCCAATTGCTCGGATGTGCGGTACCGATTCAGCGGTGACCCCGGCCGCTATTTTCGGGCGTGCCGAAAAACTACAGAAATTCGCCACTGATTATCCGGAGCAGTGGAGCAGAATTGCGCAGTTAGGCATTCCGGTTTATGAATTACCGGCAGTATTACTGCGCGATGTTGTTGGCTTCGAGCTGCACCGTGGATTGCTGGCAGTTGCGCTGCGACCGGACAGCGTAGAACTGGGCACAAAATCGGCAGAAGAGATTCTCGCGCCTGCCCGCACTATCGTGGTGTTAGAAGGTGTTGGCGATCCAGACAATATCGGCGCGATTTATCGCTCTGCTGCCTCATTAGGAGCAGATGCGTTAGTTTTTGGTGCGGGTTGTGGTGACCTCTGGGATCGTCGCGTAATTCGGGTATCCATGGGGCAAGCGCTGCGAGTTCCCAGCGTGCGTATACCAGGTGGTTTCAGTAACTGGCATCATGGTTTAATTGATCTGCGTAATCAAGGGTTTTATGTCACTGCGTTGAGTCCGGGGGCGCAGGCAGTGCAATTACGTGATGCATTAGTGGGACCCAGCGGTAACAGGCGTGAAAAAGTGGCGCTGTTGCTTGGAGCGGAAGGTCCTGGACTGACTCCGCATGCAATGAACGCCGCCGATGCTTGCGCGGTTATTCCGATGGCTGCAGGGGCTGATTCACTCAATGTTGCGGTGACTGCAGCCTGCTGTCTCTACGAGCGCTGGCGCGGTTAACTATGGTTTTTGAATCAGGAATCGCGGTCGAGGTGGCGCAATTGCTCCCGGAGCTTAGCCCAACCGGTCTGTGTTTGCTTTGCCGCAGCTTTCGTTAGCTTGCCGACGATGCGCGCGGTGGTTGTCGCACCAGTCATAAATGTGCCGGTGATGGAAGACTGCGCATTTTGTGCTGCGTGATCTTCGTAGTCATCGTAGTTCTGCGTGCTCGAGCTTTCTGCGCCAGCGGTAGATCCTTTGTTTTTGCGAACACTCGGTTTTGTAGCAGATAGGGAGTGTGCGCCTCCGTGATGGCCTCGGGCAAATTTTGGTTCTGGGCGGCCGTCCAATGCGAATCCGACCACGTCAATATCTGGCCCTTCGGAAGAAAAATCCACACCCAGCCAGGCCTTGTGTGCGTCGGCAAGTAAATCTTCTGGGGCAAAAGGCAAGGCGATGCCGCCTAACTGTGGGCTGCGCTGTCCAGCCCACAGGGGCGCTTCGAAGCCGTCAGGCAGGCCTTCGTTTTCGAAAGTTGCGTAACGGGTGGCAGTGAGACTGCGGTAGAGCTCGCCGTCGTGCCAGTGTGCGATGCCACCGAAACCGGTTTCGCTGTTAAAAGCAAACGCGTAGATGTCGGAAGCTGGTAAGGAAGCGCGCAGCTGGGGGGATAACTGAGACAGCTGTAATGCGTCATCAATGATCGTTTGCACTACCGTGATTCCGGGGTAGGCACCGATATAAAATTCCTCGGCAGATACTTGTGCTGAACGGTTCAGCGGAAATTGTCCAAGCAGCGTAATCGGTGCAGATGGATACATCTGCGCGAGGTACTTTCTGCCAAAACCTCGGTCGGCAACGGGGCAATGCGAAAGAATATCCCCAGGTTGCTCCGCGGTATCGAGAAACCAAATGGTGACGACGGCGGAGCGGTCTTCCGGTTGCGAACCATCAGAAAGAGGATCCGGAGTGCCTGGATGGCGGGGCTCATACTGTGTCATTGGGGGTCACCTTCGGTGCAAAAGTTAATGAGTCAACGCTGAGCGTGATTAGCGGCGTGGTCGTTTGGTGTTGGCACGTACGCCGAGCAATACATCTTCCCAATGCGGGGTTGTTGCTTTGCGACGGCGTTTTTTCGGCGTGTCTGTTTCAGGATGTTGCAAGAATTCCTCGCCCTCTGTTTCTTTGGTCTCTTTAGCAGAGGTAGCGCGTTTGGAATCTTCACGGGGCTTATCGGTGGTATCAGTGACGACGGGAATGTCGTCGCGGGTGTCTTTGTTGTCCTCGTCGTCTGCCGAATTTTCCACAGCGTTGCGGGAGGTATCTGCGGTCTGCAGTGGATGTGAGGATCCGCGCTTGCGTTTTTTGTGTGCAGCTAATTCATCGTCCTCGAGAGGATCACCGGAGATGATGCCGTCGAATCCTGCGTTAAAGGCATCGCGGGCATTCTCGTCTACCCGCTGTGTACGCGTTAAGGAAGTCACTGAACGCACCGGTTGGATAAAGTCCGGGTCCACTAAATCTGCGGCTACAGAGTTGCGGGGTTCGACGGTGTCTGCCGAAGTAGGGTGGCGGTGGAACAACCATTGCGCGGAATTCTGCGATAACCCAGCTGTCCAGGTGACTTCGATTGTCCATGGCTCACCGTTTACGCTTCGGTGCGCGTCCCAGTGGGAGTCTGCCAGCGAATGTCCGCGTGCGGCGAAAGCAGTGGCCAGGACCTCCCACAGGCTAAGACGATCCGGGCCGCCGTCGCGTACTGGGTGGGCTTGTTTGGCGAGTTCTGCGATACGTTCGCGTTCTAGAACTACCGGATGTGCGAAAGGTTCTACGCGGGATATGTCTACGCCCATTTCGTCGGCAAGTTCTTGTGCACTGGCACCGGCACGAATGCGCTGTTGGATTTGATTCGGGCGCATCGACATTGGTTGGTTGCGGGAACGGTCACGGTCGGGCATGCCACTGCCAGCTGAAGAACCAGTGGGAACCACGTGCGGCACCTGCGGCTTCGATTGTCCCTGGCCCGGGGTCGAATTGGCATGTTGCTGGCTTTCGTGGCTGTTTTGCGCGGCAGAATCTTGCTGCTCTGCGGTGTCAGGAACCGCGGTTAGGTTTGCAGCACCAGCGTCGGCACCGGCACCAGCACCGGCGTTGTTGGCAGTATCGTTTTCTGCTGGTGCTGGTTGCTCGTCATTTTGCCCTTGCCCGGTTGTCGTGTTGCGCCCGGTTGTCGCGTTGTCCTGCGAGCGTTCGTTTTGCGCGTTAGAGGCGGTTGGGTCTGTTTGGTCGATAATCGTTACAGAAGAACCAGCGGAATCAGATGCACCAGCAGCTTGCGATTGTGTTTTATGTACGCCTAAAGCACGTAGCAACTCATCGCTGACTGGAAGCTCGAAACTCTGACCAGACTCGTCGCTTAAGTACAAAACAGAGGCACGCGGGTCGTGGCCTTTGAATGCTAACTGGTGCATACCTGACTCCTTAGTGTGCAGTAGCTGCAGAGAATCCTACCGGTTCTCACTACCGTTATCGAGAATATAATCGATAGCGCGGGTGAGGACAGAGATGTCGCCGGGCTCAATTGCCGGGAACATGCCGACGCGCAGTTGGTTTCGTCCAAGTTTGCGGTATGGCTCCACATCCACGATGCCGTTGTTGCGCAAATTTTTTGCCAGTTGTGCTGCGTCAACGGAGTCATCGAAATCGATCGTGCCGACGACGAGAGAGCGGGCATCTTCTTCGCCAACGAACGGGGTGGTTTCTTTTCGCTGGGTTGCCCAGTCATACAGAATTCGCGCAGATTCTTGGGTGCGATTTACCATGCCAGCTAAACCACCGTTGGCGTTCATCCATTTGATCTGTGCATCAAGCATGAGCAGCGTGGCGACAGCCGGTGTGTTGTAGGTTTGGTTTTTCCGTGAATTATCGACAGCTGTCTGCAAGTCCAAAAATGCGGGGATGAAGCGCCCAGATTCTTTGATTTCCTTGATGCGTTCGATCGCGGCGGGGGAGACGATGGCACACCACAGCCCGCCATCGGAAGCGAAACATTTCTGCGGTGAGAAATAGTAGACGTCGGTTTGCGCAATGTCGACAGCGAGACCTCCGGCGCCAGAGGTGGCGTCTACGACGACGAGTGCATCGCTATTTTCCGGCCGGGTTACGGGCACCATTGCGCCGGTAGAGGTTTCGTTATGCGCCCATGCGATGACATCGCAATCTTCCATGTCTTGTGGCTCGGGAGCGCGGCCGGGCTCTTCTTTGATGATGGTGGGCTCATCCAGCCAGGGGGCCAGCTGTGATGCCTTGGCAAACTTCGCGGAAAACTCCCCGAAGCTTAGGTGGCCAGACTTGTTCTTGATCAATCCGTAGGTTGCGGCATCCCAAAAGGCTGTCGCGCCACCAACAGACATGATGACTTCGTATCCTTCTGGGATGTTGAACAGCTTGGCTAACCCTTCGCGGATACTCCCAACCACATTCTTTACCGCCGGTTGTCGGTGAGAAGTGCCGATAATATTGTTGGCTCCGTCGACGACGGCTTGGATCTGGTGTGGCTGAACCTTGGATGGGCCACAGCCGAAGCGTCCATCAGAAGGGATTAAATGCTCGGGCAAAGTGAGTTGGTTCGCAGAATCCATGTCCAACAATGGCCTTTCCTGATAACGACGGCGTATTCAGTCACGTCTAGCAAGATCTAGCGTGCTCTATTCACTATATGCTGTGAAGAACTCAGACGTGGGTAGGGGCTGGAGTTTTGGGCCACTAGAGCGGAAAGAATGTTGATGGCGTCACATAGTTTGGTAGTATGAGTGTCACCAGGATGCGGCTCACATTGACCGTGTCCACCGTAGGTGAGTCGTTTTCCGTATCATCGAACATTGCGATTCAACCAATTAGCGAAAGGTTCATTGTGGCTTCTGACAATAATGACAAGGCTGTACTTCACTACCCTGGTGGTGAGTACGAACTGCCAATCGTTAAAGCAACTGAGGGCAACTCAGGTCTTAGCCTGGGGAAGATGCTCGGCGAAACGGGGTATGTAACTTACGATCCGGGCTATGTATCTACAGGTTCGACTGAATCTAAAATCACCTTTATTGATGGTGATGAAGGAATTTTGCGCCACCGTGGTTACGACATTGCGGACTTGGCTAACAACTGTAGCTTCAATGAAGTTGCTTATCTGCTGATTAAGGGCGAGCTGCCGAATAAAGAGCAACTCGATTCCTGGAATGATGATATTCTGCGCCACACTTTGTTGGATGAGGATTTCAAGGCGCAGTTCAATATCTTCCCGAGGGATGCACACCCAATGGCAGTGTTGGCATCTTCCGTTAACATTCTGTCGACCTATTACCAAAATGAGCTGAACCCACTGGATGAAAAGCAGCTGGACAAGGCTACCATTCGCCTGTTGGCTAAGGTTCCTATGCTGGCCGCATATGCATACCGGGCTTCGCAGGGTAAGCCGTACATGTACCCAGATAACTCTCTGGATCCAGCCTCGAACTTCCTGCGCATGATGTTTGGCTACCCAACCGAGAAGTACGACGTAGACCCAGTCTTGGCTAAGGCGCTGGATAAGCTGCTCATTCTGCACGCTGATCACGAGCAAAACTGTTCTACTTCCACCGTACGTATGGTTGGTTCGGCGCAGGCCAACATGTTTGTTTCGATCGCTGGCGGTATTAACGCTTTGTCTGGCCCATTGCACGGTGGTGCCAACCAGGCCGTTCTGGAGATGTTGGATGACATTCAGAACAACCATGATGGTGATGCAACTGAGTTCATGAACCGCGTGAAGAACAAGGAAAAGGGCGTTCGCCTGATGGGCTTCGGTCACCGCGTGTACAAGAACTACGACCCACGCGCGGCCATCGTCAAAGAATCCGCACATGAGATTCTGGAACACTTGGGCGGCGATCCAATGCTGGATTTGGCTATGAAGCTTGAGGAAATTGCTCTTAACGACGATTACTTCGTTGAGCGTAAGCTGTATCCGAACGTCGACTTCTACACCGGCCTGATTTATCGCGCCATGGGCTTCCCAACGGACTTCTTTACCGTTCTGTTTGCCATGGGTCGTCTGCCGGGATGGATCGCCCAGTACCGTGAACAGTTGACTGAGCAGACGAAGATTAACCGTCCGCGTCAGATTTACACCGGTGAGAGCCGTCGTGACGTCCCATCACTGGATCAGCGCTAAACCTTCTGCGTGTGGCAGGCGCGTCATTCCTGGCTAACGCCTGCTAAACGCCTAGGCTGGATCTAGTTCCGCTAGGTCCAGCTTTTTTGGCTGCCGCTTTCCATCGTTGAAAGGTATCAGCACATCCGCTGTATAGAGCAGTGCTGACTATTCCGGTCAGCGAGAAGATATTTCCCAGTTTGCAAGGAGAATTATGGCAATGGAAAAACCCGAGATTCAAGAGTTTTCGGGCCCAGCACCGGGTGATCTCGTTTCCGAGGACATCGTTGTTGGAGACGGACACGAGGCAAAGCCGGGATGCTTTGTTGAGGTGCACTACGTCGGAGTCGATTACGAAACCGGCCAGGAATTCGACTCTTCCTGGGATCGTGGGCAGTCCATTGAATTCCCGTTGCAGGGTCTGATTGCCGGGTGGCAAGAAGGCATTCCTGGTATGAAGGTTGGTGGCCGCCGCCAACTGATCATTCCGCCAGACAAAGCTTATGGGCCTGCAGGCGGTGGGCACCCTCTGTCTGGCCGCACTTTGGTTTTCATGATCGATTTGTTGTCAGTCAACGAAGAAAATTAAATTAACAGGTGCGCGTGAGGCGCCGGGGATCGCAGTTGCGATCTCGGCGCCTTTTTGCGTTCGCTGGCATTATGGGAACTATGTCTAATCCACAGCCTATGCCGACTTTTGATTTGAATGATTCCGCCAGCATGCCGCAACTCGGTTTGGGGACCTATAAAATTTCTCCAGACAAAGTTGAGTCAATCGTGCGGACAGCTATCGAACTTGGCTACCGACATTTTGATACCGCACGAATTTACGACAATGAAGAAGCCGTCGGGCGAGCTTTAAACGATGCTATTAAAGCTGGTGATGTTACTCGTGAAGAACTGTATGTTGTCAGCAAACTTTGGCACGACCAACACGGTAAGGCAGAAGCAAAACAAGGTTTTAGCGATTCATTACGCAGACTGGACGTTGGCTACCTCGATAATTTCTTAATCCATTGGCCGTACCCTCAGGGTGGCAAATACGTCGAAACCTGGGAATCGCTCTTAGAGATTAGCGAGACTGATGAACTAGTTTCCGCAGGTGTCGCGAATTTCAATGCAGAACACCTCGAGAAGTTGGTTGCAGCGACTGACAGTGCGCCCAGCCTCAATCAGATTGAATTACACCCAGGCTTTCATCAGCCAGAGCAGCTCGCTGCAAATCAGAAAATTGGTACCAGGGTAGAAGCGTGGTCGCCATTAGCTCGCGGTATTGTCTTGCAAAACCCACAGTTGGAAATGATTGCTGAACGCGTTGGGGCGTCCGTGGCCCAAGTCGTACTGCGCTATCTGTTGGACAAAGAGATATCTGTCGTGCCAAAGGCCTCGTCCCGTGAACGGTTGGCAGAAAATGCTGGCGCGATCGATCTACGGCTTCTGCCAGAAGATGCGACAACCATTGATGCCCTAGCGGGCATGCCCGGTTTCGGTCGAATCTTCGGTGATCCTGCTACGTTTCCGGATCAGGCATAGAGCTTTTAGTGTACGGCACGGGGGGCTTTAAGCTTTCAGCGTACCGGGGGGGGGATTTCGACATTAGCTCGGCTTTTATTCTGCGAAGTCTGGGTAGCAGCATTCCTGCGAGCTCAGCTCTGTCACAGAAAGTTTGGTCACATGGTGGTGTGGTCTATCTGTATGAATGCTTCACGGGGGATGGTCTGAAAATTGATTCCTGCAGGTAGGTATATCCAACGGGGGTAATTTCCTTCATGAAACCTTCCTGTGATGGGGGCCAAGTTATTCCGGTCACTGTAAGCAAGGTAACATGTACTTCGCACCAAAGTCTTGCCCGTATTCATGTGCGGGCAGTGTTTCACAGTGAAGTGAACAGGAATGTGACGTGGAAACGTCGCCCAGAAGTAATAGGAGAGATTATGGCAGGAGCTCCTTCCAATAACCCCCGGCGTAAAGCTACGTCTGAAGAATTTATTGCGATGAGCAAATCAGAAGAATTTGCCGATCTGAAAACCCGTTTCCGCGGGTTTACGTTCCCCGCGATTATTCTCGCTCTGTTGTGGTTTTTCGCATACCTTGTGGTCGCCACGTTCTTCCCAGAAGCCATGGCCCTTGAGGTTGGCGGCGGCTTCAACATCGGGCTGGTGCTTGGCATTGCCCAATTTGTCACGACGTTCATGATCACCTGGATGTATGTGAAATTTGCTAATAAAAACCTGGAGCCGCGTCAGTCGGCCATCCGTGAGAAAATGGAGGGCTAAGCTATGTTTTCCGCTTCGCTTGCACAGGCAAGTACAAACGTGACCACCGTAGCCCAGGCAGCAGCTGAAGAGGGCCTTGATGCGGGTAACCCGTTGATCAATATTGCCGTTTTTGCCGGCTTTATCATCGTCACCATGGCGATCGTGACGCGCGCTGGTAAGACCACTTCAGAAGCTTCCGACTTTTATACCGGTGGTGGACAGTTCTCCGGACGCCAAAACGGTTTGGCGATTTCGGGTGATTACCTATCTGCGGCGTCATTCCTCGGCATTGTCGGCGCAATCGCATTGTATGGCTACGACGGATTCTTGTATTCCATCGGTTTCTTCGTAGCATGGTTGTTTGCGTTGTTGCTGGTTGCTGAACCAATGCGTAACGTGGGTCGATTCACCATGGCCGACGTACTTTCGTTCCGGTTACGGCAAAAACCTGTCCGTCTGGCCGCTGCTATCGCCACAGTATTCGTTTCGCTGTTCTACTTGGTTGCGCAGATGGCTGGTGCCGGTTCACTGGTTTCGGTTCTTCTTGGACTGGATCAAAAAGTGTGGTGAAGCCACCACCAGCAGCGATAAAGGTCAAGATAATCATGACAACTACAGCAGTAACCAGCAAAACAGCTTTAATCATCTGCACATAGGTTGTGCCCTTCATTCCGCCGATTAGCACGTATGCGGTCATAACCGCACCGACGATACCGACGGTAATGTACTGCCACACTTTTTGATCCAGTCCAAGAAGAACCGAAACCAGTGAACCGGCACCAGCCATCTGCGCAACCAAGTAGAACT